>JAPLKG010000019.1 GCA_026388185.1 Candidatus Eisenbacteria bacterium
AAGCTTCATCGTTGAGAAAGCTGACAAGGGCATCCGCGTGATGGTGAAGGGCAAGCCTGAAAGCGAGGAGTTAATCACGCTGGCAGTGCTCAAGGCGTCGGTGAACAAGGCGGCCTACGCTTACACCGACAAGCACGTCGGTCCGCGAGAGCGAGTCGGCAACAAGGGAGGGACGCTCGGAAACAGGCTGAGAGCTGTGACGGCTGGGAAGAAGTAGCACCAACCTGAGTGAGGACCGTCTGTGGAGGCGGGCCTTGCTCTTTCTTTTCGGCGCCGGTTCAGCGAACGGCTTCGCAATTGACAGGCAAGCACCTCAGAGCTATGCTCCCGGCCAGGTTTACGCCACCTTGCTTGATGAGGGCCTGTACCTGTGTTCGGAGCGGACCATGTACCGCATCCTCGCGGATAACGCCGAGGTGCGCGAGCGGCGCGATCAGCTACGACACCCGGTTTACCGTAAACCCGAGCTGTTGGCCACGGCTCCAAACCAGGTCTGGAGTTGGGACATAACCAAACTGCTCGGTCCGGTGAAGTGGACATACTTCTATCTGTACGTGATCCTCGACATCTTCGGCCGGTATGTTCCCGGCTGGCTTCTGGCGAGGGAAGAGAGCGCCGCCTTGGCCAAGCTGCTCATTGAGGAAACGTGTGAGCGGCAGGGGATAATGCAGGATCAACTCACCGTCCACTCGGATCGTGGCCCGTCGATGACCAGTAAGCCCGTGGCTCTCCTGCTGGCCGACCTAGGGGTCACCAGGTCTCTGTCCCGACCCCACGTCTCCAACGACAATCCGTATTCCGAGTCCCAGTTCAAGACCATCAAGTACCGGCCTGAGTTCCCCGAACGCTTCGCTTCAGAACAGGACGGCAGGGAGTTCTGCCGCGACCTGTTCACCTGGTACAACACCGAGCACCGGCACTCGGGAATCGGTATGATGACGCCGGAAGCGGTCCATTACGGGAGGGCACACGAGATCAGAGCGGCACGACAGAAGACGTTGGACATCACATATGCTCTGCATCGGGAAAGGTTCGTGAAACGGCCGCCGTCTCCCCCGGAATTGCCGGCAATGGTCTGGATCAACCCTCCGGTGGAAAAAGCGGTGCGCCAGGATGCCCCAGGACCGACGATCTCGGCGGTGGATGACCCAGAGTATCCCCCCAACATGAGTCTTACAACCCTGATGAGAGGAGGTTTTTCAGAGAAGGCTGTACAGTAAATACGCATGGCCAGTGTCTCAAAATCGTTGACAGGTTCCGAACTCGGTATGCCACCGTAAAGAATACCGCTGACGAGGGCTGCATCCCCGTATTCGATGTCGTAGAATCCGAAAAGCCAGACGATCCGCCTGAGGATATAGGCTTAGCATACTACCATGTGTGTCCAGTTCTGATCGGTCCCGGGGGAGGTGACGTAGCTCATAGAGATGATTCTACGAAAGTCGTGGATGACGCCAAGATCGACGTACCAGCCGGTGCGCTTGTGGGTTATAAGCCTTTTCACATTCAGCAGCTCAGCGAGATCCCTGGCCAACCAAGTGACAGCCTATTGCTTGTTAGCGGCATCTTTGACTTCTCACCATGGGGAGTCACCTTCCCGTTGGAGCCTCCTACTCGAATCACGCTGAGATACTACTGGGAGGGACCTACCCGAATTGACGTGTACTCATGCTTGGAAGGTGGGGTGTGGCAGTGTATTTCCGAAGGCAGAACTGTAGACGACTCCACCGGTACTATCTCGGTCACGGTGACACAGCTCTCGCCAATGGCAGTTTTTGCCAGGGATACCACCGTTAGCGTGGGTGAAGCTCCTGCTCCTCCCAGGCTGATTCTTCCTCAAAGCCACCCAAACCCTACACGTGCTGGTGCAATAATAGAATATCAGCTTCCTTCTAGAGGGCATGTTTCGATGAAAGTCTTCGACGTCTCCGGAAGACAGATTCGCGCACTGATTGACTCAGAGCAAAGCGCTGGATCTCAGCGCGCTGTTTGGGATGGAATGACGGCCCGGGGGAAGAGAGCGAGTTCAGGAGTCTATTTCTACCGGTTTGAATTCAGAAGCGCTGAAAGCCGCCAGAAGGTAGTGATGACGAAGAAACTTGTCATTCTCGAATGAGTGCCCGGTGAAGTGCACCGGCGACTTCGTGGCCACGCGGAAGACGGTGCTGGTTCGCTAACGGCTTGCCCTGCAGCTATGAACGCGGTGCACAGTGGTGGGAACACGGTTCACACTACGAGACTCAGTTCGCACTGCCGCTAACTCCGTTCACACCTCTGCTTCCCCTCTAGAATCGATCCTGCTACTCTAAACCCCCGCTTTTTGCAGCATTTCTCTGACTATCTCCTGCCGGTTATACATCTGACTAGGGTCCCCTGAATTTCACGCAGCAACCCGCGCCGTTTTCCTCCGGGATGTGACAGAAGTTTCCGCTTGCGTGAGGCGATACTTTGGTGATATAATGCCGAAGATCCGAAGTTACGGCATCAAGAGAGAAATGCAACTCCCTTACACTCGGTTTGGTTCCAGGCGGCGTGTTGCTGTGCGGAAACCAGATAAGCCCGGACCAATTGTCGAGATCGGCGCAACGAGCTTCGCCACATGCGGTTTGTGGAGCGGAGGGACGTGGGGTTGTCCTGATCAGAATGCGTTCTATAGGCAGTTATCCGGAAATAGCGTAAGCCATAGTTAGACTCTCGAAGGACAACAAGTAAGGGGGCGACCAGATGAACGCCAAACTGCCGCAATCTCGTGGCTCGCGAGCCAGACGAACTTGAGCAGTCGATTCGGTCGACGACCTCAGTCGATCTGAATCTAGTGCAGTCAAATGAGGATACGGGCTGCTGTAGCCCTGGAGGAAGTTGCCATGCGAACGGTCGTCGTGAGGGCGTCAGGTGTTCTCTTACTCATACTGCTTCTCGGTGCGATTTGCCCAGAGAATGGTCGTGCTCAGCTATGGAGGGAGGAGTATCGGAAAATGCAAGCAGAGGCCCAGGCTGAAGCTGGCATGTGGGCACTCTATCTAGTCAAGGCCCAGGTCAGGGATGACGGCGAGAACTCGTCACGCGAACCCGGCGACATCGGACTGCACATCTATAGTTCTGACGGCTTCCATCACAACGTACGACTCTATGGCATGCACTTCACGGAGGTTGACGACGATGGGAGTCAGAAATACGAATGGTACGATGACGAGACCGTGTGTTATGAAGGCTTCCTTATCCTCAACGGCTCCAATCTTGACGGGATGGGTTGCATACGGCTCGTGGCCGAAGAAGGCGACGAATCGACTATCCTCGGTTTCATCCCGATACCCAATATCGGTAGTCTGTCGGCCGATGACATCGTTTTCGAAGCGACTGTATGCGAGAATCAACTCAGCCATGATCTGATAACACAGATAGAAGGAGACTGCGACATTCCAGGGCGGTGCGCTACGCTGTGGCTGCGCCTCGACCGGAACTGGGACGGGCATGATTGTGAAGTGGTTCTCCCTCCGAAGCCATGCCGCTAGCAGCCTGCGGAATCCTATGGAGAGTCCACACGACCTCACTGAATCCGCGCGCAGAAAGGAGGTGAACATTATGCTGGGAACGAGAAGTCAGATTTCGACACTGCTAGTCACGATGTGCCTCTGTGCCGGTCTCATCTGCACAAACTCGGAAGCGCAGGTGCCAAGTACGAGAGCGGTTGTTGAGTACATGGGTCATGTTCAAGGGGTTGGTGACGTATCGTGGGTGACGCAACCAGGGACCTGTGGAACTGTCGGGCAGGGCAAGCGTCTCGAAGGATTTGCCATCCGCCATACTGTGTGGTCAAAGGACCAGGTGGGCCTGCGCTACAAGGCGCATCTCCAGGACCTGAGTGATACTAGCTGGTTCTATATGCCCGACTATTGCGGTACGAGAGGTGAGAAGAGGCGGATGGAGGCAATCTGGATAGAGGTAATTGAGAAACCAGATAGGTACTCCGTATACTATCGCGCTCATCTTGCGGGTACCGGCTGGACGGTGTGGTATAGAGACGGAGACATGTGTGGGACGCGAGGTAAGCAGCGTCAGATCGAGGCCATTGAAGTGATGATCGTTGATAGATAGGGCGGTAGTGTCTTGGCGTAGGCACCGTGACCGGTCGGGGAGATAGGTGACAAGAAAGTCTGGGGACATGGGTTACACTTTGTGTCGTTTGAGTCTACCATATTCGTCCTCGATGCGCATGTGTCGTTCATGTAGCCGGCCAAGTTTGAGGGGGCCGAAGTAGACGTTCCAGATGTCGTTGTCGATTTCTTCCAAGCCGATGTACTCCCCGGCGCACACGATGGAGACATTGATCCATTTTGAGTTCCAGCGGATGCCGCCGTTGGCGCTGACATAGCGGACCTCGAAGCGGTCGGGGTATTGGAGTGGTGGAACTTTCGTTGGCATTTGGCGTGGGGATGACTCATAGACGGAAGCCGGTGTCTGCTGATCCAGGGCCTCGTGCGGGCGTTCTTCGTTGAATTCCGTGCGGAAGTGGTTGAACTTGCGTTGTTGGGCGGTGAGGTTACCCGCTGGCGGTCGGGTTGCTTCGACCCTGAGGGTTTTGTGCATGCGTTCATGGCGGCCGTTCTGCTGTGGTTTACCGGGTTCAATGAGTTCTGGCAGCACGCCGAGGCGTACCCACCAGGCTGAGAGTGTCGAGAGTCGTGCGAGGGAGTTGGTGGCAAAGGGGACGCCGTTATCCGTGCGTATACGTTTTGGCAGGCCGTATTCTTGGAACAGTCGGCTGAACACTGGTTTTGCCCCGGCCACGGCCGTGGAACACAGCGCCTGGCAACCCAGAAGATAACGGCTGAAGCCATCGGTGACAGTGAGTGGATAACAGTACATGCCATCGCCGGTCTTGAATTGCCCTTTGAAGTCGGCGCTCCAGACGTCGTTGGGTGCGAGGATCGAGCTCGTGGGCTTGCCGGGATGGCCGATATGTCGGCGGTGCCGTGACTTGGGCACCATGCCGTGGCGGCTCATGATGTCGCAGACGGTGGAGCGGCCCGGCAGGTCCGAACGAGGGTGACGCTTGTGTACGATTGTGAGCAGCTTCTTGCCGCCCCAGGACGGATGGCGGCGACGTGCTTCGAGGAGTGCCGCGACGATCTCGGCTGCGGTCTCATTGGGCGAATGTCGGGGTCTTCGCGAGCGTTCTTCGAGACCCGCAGGCCCGAGCCGCAGATAGCGGTCGATCCATTTGTAGGCGGTTTTGCGTGAGACCCCGTAGAGCTGGCAAAGCTCTGTGACTGACAGGGAGTCACGCAAGTAATCGGCAATGAATTGAGTTCGTTGGTCCATAGGTGATGTCTCGCTCCATGGCATAGGGCACCTCCTTGCGGTGCCCGTGAGTGTGGCACAACATGTCACCCATGTACCCGGACTAAAGTGTTACCTATGTGTCTGGACCGTACCCTCATAGCTTCAAACACGCAGCTCCAGTCAGAGGTGTTCTTGCGAGAGATCAAGTTCCACCTGGAGCACAATCCGCTCCTGACCTACTACTTTGGCCGCTTCTTCAGCCCTGAGAAATGGGATGTGCGAGAGATTGTTGTTGCGCCGAGGACATCATCAGCCAAGGAGAGCAGGGTCACCTGCGTTGGAGTGGGCGGCCCTGTTGCCAGCAGGCACTATGACATCATCATCGCTGATGACCTTGTAGATGAAGAGAACTCAAGGACCGAGGTACAGAGAGAAAAGACAAGGGTGTGGTTCTATAAGACCTTGCAGCCCTGCCTCGAGCCAGACGGGAAGCTATTCATCGTAGGGACCAGGTATCACTACCTTGACCTCTACGGCCATCTCATCAAGAACGAGTTCAGAGATAGGCACCAGATTGACTCTGACGGCACTACCCCATGGCCGGAGAAGTTCTCGCTCGAGTGGCTGGAGGAGAGACGGAAGCAGGTGGGGTCGGTGATTTTCAACGCTCAGTATCAGAATGATACCGAGCTGATGAAGGGGCACATCTTCAAGGAAGAGTGGTTCAGGTTCTACGAGGTTGAGCCGGACTGGAGCAAGATGGATTTCTTCATAGGGTGCGACCCTGCGGCTACGAGCAGAGAAGCACTCCTTCAGGGCAAGAAGGCGGAGACTGACTGGTGGACCATAGTGGTTGGAGCAAGGAAGAAGGAGTCTCAAGGAGAGTGGGGAGCAGAGGTTTATCTCAAAGAGCTATGGAGAGCTCGCTGCACCAAGCAGGAGTACCTGGATGCGCTCAAAGGGTTCAATGAGCGATACCATCCTTTGAGAGTCGTTATAGAGACGGTGGCGGCGCAGGAGTACTTAGCCCAGGATGCAGAGAGGTGGATGCCGGTCGAGAGGCTAAAGAGGACGACTGACAAGGTTGCGAGGTCATACTGGCTACAGCCCTTCTTTGAGAACGGGCAGATTCTGATGCCGGCGAAGCATACGGTGAGTGATTACACACTCTGGCAGGCGTTGGTGGATGAGCTGGTGCTGTTCCCGCAGGGGGAGCATGATGACCTTTTTGATGGGCTGCAAACAATGGTCGAGGGAGCGACGACCGGCCCAACAGTGAGAGCCTACCAGTACTCGCCGTTTCCGCGGTTCTAGGCATGTGACACGCGTTGTTTCCATTGTGTTAGCGATACTTTGGTGATATAATGCATGCTTGCATCAGGCGAATGCAGCTGAAGGCGTAGCCCTTGAGATCATGCTCCAAGCGGCAGGAGAGTGTACTGATCCAGAGTGGTTTGCGGCAATTGGCTTGGATTCCAAAGTCGTTCCCCACAGGTGTTGATCGACGGTGAAGACTACTTGGATATTCTCTCTGAAACGGGACGAAAGAGGACCCCAAAGGGCGTGTTCTCCAGTGCATGGAGCGGGGGATCTCAGAGAAGAAGATGACTGAAGAATTCTCAGTGTCACAAAGGCTACAGCAAGGAGATTGACGATGCGGGTGTCTCGCTCACGATTAGCAGTCAACTGCCTCGTTGCGTTTCTATTTCTTGTAATCGGCTCGAGCCCCGTCTTTTCCCAAAATCAGTTAGTCCTAGCGACTGGTGGGAAGGAAGGGACATATTTCGCTCTAGGCGAAGGAATCAAACGAGTTCTTGAACGCGAAATACCCAATTTGGATGTTGTCGTAGTTCAAACAGAAGGGTCCGTCCAAAATGCCGAGCTGATGACCGCCGGTGCCGCGCAGCTAGCTCTTATGCAGAATGACGTGGCGTACAATTTCTATAAGGGCGAGAGGATATTCAAATTTCCCTCAGATAAGGTCAAGGGACTGGCTGCCTTGTATACAGAGATCATCCAGATAGTATGCAGGAAGGAATTGGGCATTACCAGACTATCAGATCTGAGAGGCAAGACGATTGCCGTCGGACCGCGAGGTAGCGGTACCGAGTTCAACGCCGCCGCAATTCTAGACGCCGTTGGAATAAGATACGAAGACATAGAGGAAAGGTTTATCTCCTTCGAAGAGGCGAAATACTCCATCTTGGCAGGGACAATTGATGCCGCATTCATAACAGCAGGAATTCCAACCGCTGCCGTGCGAGACATGGCTCATTCCATCGTGTTCATTCCTATCGACATAGGCACCATCGATAAGATCCGGCGTGCATATCCGTATTTCGTGTCGGCGAGCATTCCTGCTACCTCGTATCCAAGCCAGAATAAGGAAATTCCTAGTGTTGGCGTGAGAGCGTTACTGGTCGCAAGCGCGAATCTCAAGCCTAGGCTTGCTAAGCAAATAACGGCCGCAATCTTCAAGAGAGTCGATATGTTAGCGGAGGCCCATCCGGTCGCATCCGAAGTAAAACTAAGGGATGCACGGTGGGGAATGCCTATTCCGCTGCACCGGGGGGCTCAAGACTACTACGAAGGTCAAGGCCTAGCTGAACGTGATTTCTCTGTCTATTTGAGGCCTTTCTTTCTTCCACTTCTTGTCTGCCTCGTGGTTGTGATTGTCTTGATCAAGTACAGGCAGGACCTGAGAACGATCCTGACTAGGCGTGTTTTCATAAGGCTTCTCCTGGTGTTTATCATTATGTATGTGTTGGCAACGATCGGCATTCACTTATTTGAAAGAGAGGTGAATCAAAGCTTTAGGACACTCTATGAGTCCTTCTGGTCGACAATGGTATTTGTTCTGAGTGGCCTTGATCTGGGTATCCCTGTAACAAAGTGGGGACGACTGTTTTCTGCACTAATACTTATCTCAAGTATGGGGATATTCGGCATGATCGTCGCACAGGTTGGGAGCATTCTCGCCAGAAAGGGGGAGGTAAAAATGTCCGGAAACATAAGCGGCCATATAGTGATATGTAATTGGAATGAGAAAGGGGAAAGAGTAGTTCATGAGTTACATTCCACAGATGGAAAGTCTGAAATACCCATAATTGTGATCACGAAGAATAGACCCAGTAATGAGCAGGACGATTTGAGAACCAACTATCCTGAAGAGTACAGCAATGTGGAGTTCAGAGAGAGCGATCCGTCTCTGGAGCAAGTTCTTGAAGCCGCAAATGCGCATCGCGCAAAAAGCGTAATCATCTTGGCCGACGAAAAGAGCTCCGATCCTGATGCAGCTTCTGCCCTTATTGCACTTTCTGTCAAGCATCTATGGGGAGAACGAGTGCCAAAAGAGAGACGCAGCGATGCCAAGGGTCAGTTGGATGTAATGGACAAACAGGAAGACTCACAAGAAAGTGAGGAGAAGAGCAAATCTAGGAAACCCCACATCGTGGCCGAAGCAGTGAATCATCGCAGGATGGAAAGTCTGAAGAATGCTGGTGTAGACGAGGTGATCTGTGCATCAGACTTCGGGATAGGAATTCTGGCACAATGCGCACTATATCGAAAGCTCTCAGAATGCTATCAACAGCTCCTTTGTTATTCAGACGAAACATGTGAACTTTACCTCGTTGACGATCCGAACGTCAGCAACTCATTGGATGGCAAAACGTTTCAGGAGGCCGCTCACCACTTCATCGAAAATAGGAACCCGGACAATCCAACGATACTAATCGGTTTCAGGCGGGGTGACAAGATTGTTTTGAACCCGAGGGAGAGTGGAACTGAGAAGGAGTACTTACGATTTCGCAGAGAGGACTGCCCGATATTCCTCTCATATAGGTGTCCAAAGCCAGACGACATGCATCTTGGCATTGGGTCAAGAAGTTGAGGCTTTGCTGCACTGGCGGTAGCTCTCCGAGGTCACTTGTGTAGAAACGACATGAGCCGCATTCAGCCCTGAAAGGACCGACCTATGAGTGTTCAGATTGTCATTATTGAACGGACGGGAAACGCTGCAGTCGTGAGGTGTGGCAGCTGTAACGGTAGTGGCGAGAGCCGTCATCATTCGTACTGCAAAGCATGCAATGGCGCCGGACACGTCACAATCGTTTGCGAGGATCCTGGTACACCCATTCTCAAATGCGGGAGTTGTGAGGGGCGAGGTGAAAGCCGCCATCATGCCTATTGCGAGGCATGCGGTGGCACAGGGGTTGTACCGGCATATGGCGAATTCACGATTCGAAAGGCCAAGAAGGCTGATTGAAGGGCTAACCCTTATGATGCCTCCGCGCGTCAAGGGGGCAAGCTCGGCCGGGACCGGCGACTTCGTGGCCACGCGGAAGATGGTACTGCTCCACTAGTATGGATCTGGCTGGAGTCAAGCGTATTTTTTTTGAGAGGAGAGCGATTTACCGACGATCATCAGGCTAGTATTCGTGTGTTGGTTACCACATCTTCTTCAGTTCGTCCGGAGCTGCCTCTGTCTGAGCACGCGGGTTAGGGTTTAGGCCGTACCGCACATCGCAGGCGAGGATTCTCCTATCGTACAGCTCTCCTCTCTTTATGGTTGAGCGGCGTCTCAGTTAGTCTGAGGCGCTGCTTTCATAATGGCCCACACGAAGCCGCAGAGTTCACGAGCTACTGCTGTGATGGCGACGTGCAGGTGTTTTTTGTGGCTTAGATAGTAGAACCTCCTTGATAGACGATGTTGGGCTTTTAGGGCTATTGCCACGATTTCAGGTGATTGTCCCTGCCTGCGTCTGTTGAGGATGAGGTCGGCACCTGCGTTATGTCTGTTATTCCAGGCTGCTTCTATGAGTATGCGTCTTGCGTATCCGTTGCCGGCCTTGGTGATGGGGCCCTTTCGCTCTCGGTCTCCAGAGGAGTGCTCACTGGGGACGAGACCGAAGTATGCCATTAGAGCCCTTGGGGAGCGGAAGCGATGGATGTCGTCTATCTCGGAGAGCAGCGTCATCGCAGTTAAGATCTTTACTCCTCTGAGGCAGCAGAGGGCATTTACGTATTTGTTGTACGGCGGTTGCTGAGAGAACATGTCAATGTCTCGGTCGAGGGCGTTGCGTTGCATTTCCAGGTACTCGAAGTGTTCGAGTTCAGCGGTGAGGGCTGTCTTGAGAGGGCCTTCGAGTCGATGCCGTAGTTCAGTGAGCCAGAGCTTGTGCTTCTTGGTCCAGAGTGATTTGCCATCCCTGTAGATGAGCCCTTGGGCTAGGAGGATAGAGCAGATACGTCGTTTTGTGGACTTGCATTGTTCCTGATAGCTGTAGCGTAGCCTGATGAGCTGACGCACAGCCTCGTGGTCCTCCGCTGGCACGTGGATCGGGGTGAGGTGACCGTTTCGATAGAGTTTAGCCAGCATTACTGCGTCGAGTCTGTCTGTTTTCCTATGGTCACCTAGTTTGCGTGGAATGAGTGAGGGCGCGATGATGTCGCAGTGGAAGCCGTCTCGCTTGAGCACTCTGTGGAGGACGTAGCCTGCACAAGAAGCTTCGTAGCAGGCCCTGACCGGAGCTTTCTCCGACAAGCGACGGAAGAGACGTCTCACCTTCATGAGATCGCCTGACATCTTGACGACCTGGGTATCGTTGCTGTCGTCCTCAAGGACGGCGGCTGTGATAGAATCCATGTGGACATCGAGACCTACCCATATATACTTGGACTCAGACATGGCTGGGCTCCTTTCCTTCTTGAGTGTGTTCAGACACTCATGTGGCTCTGGTCGGAACGGTTAGCAACAACAGTTCCACACTAACCCACGGTTAGTTGAGGAGTCCAGCCAGATCCATAAAGTCTAACGGCTTGCCTCGCAGCTGTGAACGCGGTGCACAGTGGAGGGAACGGAGTTCACACCCGGATGCTGCAGGGAGGCCGAAGTATCGCCCGCTGCACCGTATCTAGATATCTAGCAAGTAAAGACTGTCCAGTCTCGAGCAAATGAAACAGTTAAGGCGAGGCGTCTTGGGAATGAAAATGTGATATACTGAAAGGGCCGGTCAGGGTGACATACTACATAGTTCTGTATAATACATGTTGGGCCGGCGACGGGAGTTGAACGGAGAGAGCATGCCAGTCGAAGCGGGCGAGATCCCCCAGGTGTTCCTTTCCTATGCTGCCCAGGATCGAGCGTTCGCGCAACGTCTCTCGCACGATCTGCGTTCCATCGGTTTCTCCGTCTGGCGCGACGAGGACGCCATCGAATCCGGAGCGGAATGGACCTCCTCCGTCCTCGATGCTCTGCTCCGTGCGTGTGCGCTGATCCTCGTTGGTACCCGCGCAGCGGCCGACTCAGCGTTTGTGCGGAAGGACGTGCTCACGTTCGTACAACAGAAGCGGGGGCCCGTGATACCGCTGCTGCTTGAGGACGTCGAACCAACGCGCTCGCTGCAGGTTGCAGTAGCTCCATTTCCAACTGTTGATTTCCGCTCGTCCTACGACAGCGGACTGCAGGCGCTGATTCAGGCCCTGCCGACGGTCGCACGACAAGGTACCGGAGGAGCATGGCCTGGTGGAGCCTCGAGGCCAGCCACAAGAGGATATGCATTCATCAGCTACGCAGAAGAGGATCTTGATTTCGTGGTCGGCCTAACCGGTTTCATGGGCAACCGAGGCTACGCCTACTGGGATTACGAAAAGAGCGACCGCAACTACCACACTCAGTTGTATCTTGAGATCGAGGAGGCTATCACGCGTGCGCGGGCGGCCCTCTGTGTCCTGTCGCCTGCGTGGAGGGGTTCACTCTGGACGGTCAAGGAGTACCTGTACGCAGAGGAGGTCGGTACCCCAACATTCCTGCTCAGAGCCAAGGCGATTCCGCCAACCCTTGTGATTGCCGGTGCGCACTATATTGATTTCGTTTCGGACGCATCCAAGGGCTATGCCCGACTAGAGCGAGAGCTAGGGCGGAAGGGGCTGTAAGAGGCTCAGAGTGACATTCCCCTAGATTCTGGTCCAGTTCTGGAGGTAGTTTCTGGGCCAGGGAGGTACTTGGTATGGCTCGGAGACGGTAGCAGATCGTAGCGATTCTTGGAGAGGCCGAGCGCTGGCCCTCTTGCTTTGCTGGTTGCGGCAGCCCGCCACAATCGATTCTGCCACTGAAAAAGGCCACCTACGTGTGCACTTTGCGAGCTATCTCACTTCGGGGGTACATCCGACTAGGGTCCCCTGAATTCACGCAGCAAACCGCGCCTTTTCCCGTCGTTTTCTGCCCTGCTTTCCCGCTGAAAGAATCTTCGCCTGAGCCTCACAATTAGCTTGCTATCTCTTGCCACCAGAGGGTTCATGTACTTGGCGGTCGACGTAATCGCTTGACTGAAAAGCTGTTAGAAGGGAGGTGAGAAGCATGGCAAAGAAGGCGAAGAAAGGCAACGGCAAGGCCAAAGTGGCGGCGAAACCTGAGCCAAAGCCCAAGACAAAACCCAAAGGCGAGGCTCCCGATCTCGACGCCCTGCGCAAGCCGGTACTCGATGCCAACGCTGGCCTGACGAAGGCTGAAACCGAGGCGAAGGCGCTCTTGGACAAGGCACAAGTCCTCGTTGCAACGGCTAGAAGTCAGTACCGCGAGGCAGCAGCGCTCTACCGGCAAGCCTGCAGCAAGGCCGGGGTAGAGTGCGAGTTTGAAGGCGGACGCTCTGAGAACGTGAGCCCGAAGGTAAGCTTCATCGTCGAGAAGGCGGACAAGGGCATCCGCGTGATGGTGAAGGGCAAGCCGGAGAGCGAGGAGCTGATCCCGCTGGCAGCGCTCAAGCCGAGCATCGGCAAAGCGGCCTACGCCTACACCGACAAGCACGTAGGGCCGCGAGAGCGAGTCGGAAATAAGGGAGGCACGCTCGGCAACAGGCTGAGAGCTGTGATGGTGGGGAAGAAATAGCATCAAGCTGAGTGAGGACCGTCTGTGATAGGCGGCCTTGCTCTTTCCTGTTCTGTGCGCATTCAGGGATTGACAGGCAAGCGAGTCACAGCTATGCTCGTTGCGGCGGATCATGCATAGAGTTTTGTTACGTGGAAAAGCAAGCGTTCTGAAGGTACTCATCCAGAAACGGCGTGAGCCGTAGTTAGCCCTACGCCACAGGGATAATTGACAATGGCGATTCAACTGGTGAGCTACAAGGCATCCTTTGACCTCCTAAGGAAGGAACTCGAACAACTCACGAAATTCATCGAGCCCGTCGATGCCAACGTACAGGCGTTCTCCCATCGAACATACGGGCTTCTCTTAAGAATCTGCACCGACTTCGAGAGTCTGGCCAAGGAGTTGCTCGTCTCCACTTCATGCTCGAAGGGGCCTGACAGCATGACGATACAAGATTATCGTATTCTTGAATCCAGCCTCCATCTGGAGACCGTCGAAGTCGAGTTTCTACTCTGGCGCCCGAGCCCTCGCCGCGTATTACCCTTCAAAGATTGGTCTACTGCCCAGCCGCCGGTCCGATGGTATCAAGACTACAATGTGGTAAAGCACAATCGCGAGGCCGAGTTCTCCCAGGCCAGTTTTTGTACTGTACTGGATGCCATGTCCGGCCTTTTCGCGATGTTAGCCAAGGCATCTGATTTCGACTGGGGCGATTTTTGCTCGTGGGGCAACCAGGACGGCAAGAACTCATTCTGGCGGGCGCCATTCTGTATGTACTGGTCCGACCCGAGTTAACTTGCGGTTGGAGCTGACAGGGACACCCCACCGCTCACCAGCGTCGTTAGACAGCCCCGTGGAGATGGCCATGCAGCGCGGCAGCAGAAGGCATATCCTGACTTGGGTTGAGCGCCTGCGCAATAGGTAGAGACTTGCAGGCAGCGAGTGTTATCTGGGAATGAGACGTTGCAAAGTCACTTATCTTGAAACGGTACAAGCCGCAGTTCGCATCCGACGATGAATCGACAGATGAAGAGACTGTCGGCAATGGGGCTCGTCTTGGTGCCTGCGGCCGGTTGTGTGTCGCATCGCATCGGCCGGGCACTCGGGATGTGGGCCATGAGGACCAGCCCTTGAGAAAGAAGTCTGCGGCGAACTGTCAAGCGCGAAAGTCCAACGTCAAGGGCCGACCGCGATGCCTTGCACGACCAATGAAGATAATGAGCAGGTTGGTTTGGGTAACCCATGAACAATACAACCCCATCGTCTGATAACCGCCGCATCCGCATCTTCGTCTCCTCCACCTTCCGCGACATGGTGGAGGATCGCAATTCGTTAATGACGCATGCTTGGCCAGAACTGCGGCGGTTCTGCCGGGAGCGCCGACTGGAACTGGTCGAGGTGGACTTGCGCTGGGGTATTTCCGAGGAGCAAAGCACACGCAAGGAAACCCTCAAGCTCTGCCTTGACGAAATCCGCGCCTGCCGTCCCTACTTCATCGGCCTGCTGGGCGAACGGTACGGCTGGGTACCGGACGACGAAGCCTTCACCGCCGACCTGCTGGAAGAACAGCCTTGGCTGGTGAACCTTCGCGGGCGAAGCGTTACCGAACTGGAGATTATCCATGGTGTTCTGCGCGAAGAACAGATGCATGGACGTGCTTTTTTCTATTTCCGCGATCCGGCATATCTGCGTTCTGTTCCGGAGCCGAACCGGGAAGATTTCACCACAGAGGACGCCGAGAGCACCGAGAAGCTCGAAAGACTGAAGCAGCAGATCCGAGCGGCCCGAGACGAGAACGTCTGTCACCTGCGCGAGAACTATCCGAACCCGCGTCGGCTTGCCGAATCGGTTCTTGAAGACCTGAGAACCGTCATTGACGCTCAGTTCCCCATCGAGAGCATCCCCGACGTAATTACCCGCGCAGCCCGCGACCAAGAGGCTTTTGCCGAAACCCGCCGTCGCACCTACATCGGTCGGCTCGATTACTTCGTGGCGCTCGACCGCCACGCAGCGAGCGATGACGGCCCGCTGGTGCTGCTCGGCGACTCCGGAAGTGGGAAGTCTTCCCTGTTGGCCAACTGGATTGACCGGTGGCGCAAGACGCATCCGCGTGATTTCATCTTCCAGCACTACATCGGCGGCACGCCCATGAGGGCCGATCACTGGGCACTTATGTTCCGCCTGGTCGCCGAAATCAAACGGTGGACCGGGGATTCCGAAGACCTACCCCGCACGGGTGAAGACATTCTCAAGGTCTTCGACTCTTGGCTGGTCAAGCTGCGAAACAAAGCGGAGCGTGCCAGCCTCCGAGCTATTGTCGTTCTCGACGCCCTCAATCAACTCGAAGACGACGACCACGCTCGCCTGCTGAGTTGGCTTCCGTCGCATCCGTTCACCGGCCCCCTCCGGCTGGTCGTTTCCACTCTGCCTGTCGAACCTCCCAGGGATGACCCGAAAGCGGTGGTGGACGATCCGCTGAAGGTCGTGCAAGAGCGCGGATGGATCTCGCTGTGCGTCCAACCGCTCACGCCCGACGAGCGCTGCCGGATGGTTGCCGACTACCTTAAACGTTTCGGCAAGAAGCTTGACACACCCAGCCTTGAGCGGATTGCCGCCGCGCCCGCCACCGCCAATCCCCTCTACCTAAAAATCCTCCTTGACGAACTGCGCGTGACCGGCACGCACGACCGCTTGGACGAACGACTTGGTGGGTATCTGGCCATGAAGGATATCCCATCGCTATTGGATGCCATCTTCGCTCGCTATGAGCGCGACTACGAACTTGACCGGTCGGGTCTCGTGCGCGAAGCGCTCGCCCTCATCTGGGCCGCGCGGTGTGGTCTCACGGAAGCGGAATTGCTCTTCATTCTGCGGCCAATGGACAGACCGCAATTGCCGGTAGCCTCCTGGACACCTCTGAGATCGGCGCTAGAAGAATCGCTCGTGGACCGTGCTGGTGTCCTGAACTTCGCCCACGACTTCTTTCGCGTCGCCGTCGCCCGCCGCTATGTCGCAGGTGAAATAGGTGCGAAAGCGTTGCGCCTTCGGATGGGCGACGCCTTGGCCTTGTTGCCCACGGATGCGCGTCAAGCCGACGAACTCCCATGGTTGCTGCGGCAAGTCGAAGCGCGTGGGTCACTCCGTGCCTGTCTCCTCGATATAGACCGTTTCCTCTTCATCATGGCGCGCGACCAGAACGAGTTACTCCGCTATTGGGTGTGGCTAGGTGAGGAGAAGATGATGGGGAAAGCTTATCTGAAGAACTTTGAGAGATGGGCGCGAGCACCGGGCAGGCAAGCCGAAGACATCGCGGATGCTGCCAATACTCTGGCTTTTTTTCTTTTTTCCCAAGCCTCTCTCCACGCTGAGGCGGAACCGCTCTTTCGGCGGGCGCAGGCCACTTACGAGCAGTCATTCGGCCTGAATCATCCCCATGTGGCCACCGCCCTCAACAACTTGGCACTCCTCTTACTGGACAGCAACCGGTTGGCGGAAGCCGAGTCGCTGTTGCGGCGGGCGCTAGCTATCGACGAGCAAAGCTATGGAGTCGGCGACCCGACGGTAGCAACGCCTCTCATCAATCTGGCAGCCCTGTTGAAGAAAACTAACCGACTTGCGGAAGCCGAACCGTTACTCCGACGGGCGCTGAGCATTTTGGAGCGAGCCTTTGGCGAGAATCATCCCCAGGTTGCCATGGGCCTTGGCACTTTGTCGAGCCTTCTGCAGGCCTCCAACCGGATCAGGGAGGCCGAGTTGACGGATCGGCGCGTGCTGGAGATTATGGAGAGGAACTTCGGAGAGACCCACCCCAACGTCGCCGTCGCCGTTGGTAACTTGGGTTGGCTGTTGAAGGAAACTGAACGTCCGGAGGAGGCCGAACCGCTGCTTCGACGGGCTCTGGCCATTGCGGAAACTAGTTATGGGGCCAATCATCCGAGAGTCGCAGTTTGCCTAAACAACTTGGCGCAGCTTTTACACGACACCAGGCGGCTCGGAGAAGCGGAGCCGTTGATGCGGCGGGCGCTCGCAATTGACGAGCAGAGCTATGGGACTAACCATCCGAGAATCGCCGTGCGCCTGAACAATCTCTCGCTGTTACTGAAGGACATGAATCGGTTGGAGGAGGCCGAGCGGTTGATGCAACGGGCGAACGCGATTGAGGAGTTAGATTTTGGCCGTGACGATCCCGATGTTGCAAACGAACTGAATGACATCGCACGGTCATTGCTGTCCACTGAGCAGCGGGAGGTGACCGAGCCGTGGATGCGGCGCATGGTCGGGATCCTCCTGAGTTCAACGAGACGCACGGGCACCCCCCACCCGCGCCTGAACGATGCGATCAATGGATACGCTCAGTTGCTGAGGCAGATGGGCCTCTCCCAAGCCCAGATCGTCGCCAAGCTCAAGGAACTCTGCCACGAGTATGGCCTCCCATTGGGTGGAGAGTGAGAATGCTTGCAACAGATCGGTCGAACGCGTTTTGGGGGTGAGCGCTCACTCGGTTCGGTACGTTTTGGTTATTGATCAAATCCTACTACCTGCGGTAGAATGGCAACATGAGACGCAATTCCATTGGCGCGGTTGTCTCGGTGTGGGGTATCGGGGAGTTTAAGGGTCAATACATGTCATGTGTCTGCAGCATCTGTGGAGAGGTCTTCACGCCGTCTGACACCGAAGATTGCTTCGTGCTCACACAGAAGAGGGCCGCAGATGGTGAATGTCCTCTCAGCTGCGAGCGGTGTCATGACCAGCAGACGCTGGCCGCAGGTATGGACATCCTTGACTTAAGTGATCCGTGGCACCCAGTGCTCAGACGAGCGAATCCGCGCCCGCCGAAGAAGTAGTCTTTCCGCCTATGCCTAAGGTGCCCCAAGAACTTGACGCGTTCCTTGACGCGCACGACTGGGAGACTTCGAGGGACATCCTCTTGGCCCACCCAGAGCTCCTGAGTGAATCATTTGATTCCTTACTCGATCAAATGGCCGAGTTTTACACAATAACTGTTAGCAAAAAGGGCCGAACGGTCGAGGGTATCCGTGAACATCAAGAACTGTTGCGGCACTGCCGGGAAACAGGTGTCGACGTTGGTTTTGCCGGGAAAAGAGGGAGGAAGAATCGCTCCCTCGAATCTCTCATCTGCTGCTTCTTTTTCACGGACAGTTTGGAAGAGGCGCGAAAGATCGTGGAACGATATCCTGAGGTTCTGCTTGAGAGTTCCAATGACCTTGTTGACCGCGTGGTTGGGTTCTCATTAACAGCCGAAGGCACCCGCAAGACGGAAGAACGTCGGCAATTGTTGCGCCGTTGTAGAGAAAACGGAATCGAAATCGCATTCGCCTTTTTGCGTTGAGGGGCGTGTGTGATTGATCAGAAAGCCGAAGGCGGCCTACCCCTACACCGACAAGCACGTAGGGCCGAGGGAACGTGTGGGGAACAAGGGAGGTACGCTCGGTAACAGGCTGAGAGCTGTGATGGCGGGGAAGTGGCCACGAGCTGAGTAAGGGCGGTTGACATAGACCCACAGGTGTTCAGAGGGCTTTCCCTCAGTCGGTTCTATCAACTAGACTGCATCG
>JAPLKG010000020.1 GCA_026388185.1 Candidatus Eisenbacteria bacterium
AGGGTAACAAACTAGACAATTTCATTAATAAATACAGAAAAATCCTCAACAAGCTAGCGAGAGTTTGACTTCATCTAACCCGACGCTGCGCACGGACTCTCGTGTACCCTACGTTGCCATGCCGGAGGTCGGAGTCGAACCGACACGGGGTTTGAGCCCCACCGGATTTTGAGTCCGGCGCGTCTGCCAATTTCACCACTCCGGCATCACTCGTCACCAAGACGATTCCGCCTAGATGCTACCAGTGAACCCCCGCTCTGTCAAGAAATGGCCCGCACGGGGCTGGCTGCGCGGCCCGCGACCGGCATATGACCTGCATTTAGTCGACATAAGGCCAGCCCGGGCTCGTATGACGGACATAGGACCGAGGCAAGCCCGGGCTGGCCTCTCACGATGAGCTAAAAAAAGGCTAGGTTTCGTGCTAAGATTAAACTAGAAAGGAACCCGGAGTATCTGCCATGCCTGGGACGCAGCCCGACAAACACACAACAAAGAACTTGGCAAGACACGCAGCAACACCCACAGCAGAGCACGGGGAGAGTCTCCACCATGCCTGACAAGCAAGCCGTGAAACCCATATTAGTCCTCGGTGTTGGGAACCTTCTTCTCAAGGACGAAGGTGTGGGCATTCATTTCGTGCAGGCCTTCCAGCAACGTGAGCTCCCCTCAAACGTGGAAGCGATGGAGGGTGGTGCGAGAGGGATAGACTTGCTGCCGTTGTTTGAAGGTCGTAAACTTGTAGTAATCGTGGACTGCGCTAGCATGGATGAGAAACCTGGCACGATACGAACCTTTGAGGCCGGCGAGATAATCCAGAAGGGTTCTGGTTTTTCCGTTCACGGCGCGAACCTCGCCACGACTCTTGATCTTGCCCAGCGTCTGGGTCTGCTTCCTGACGTAGTCGTGGTGGGTATAGAGCCGGAGTCCACAGCGATCGAGATCGGACTTAGTGACACCGTGAAGAGGGCGGCGGAAGAGGCCGAACGCGTCGTGGGTGAGATCATTCTGTCGAGAGGCCACTGGTAGCCGTTGATAGTCAGTATTGTCGCGGGCACGCCGCTGATAACCGGCGAAGTCGCTGATAATCAGTGGTGTAGCTGATAATTGGTGTAACTGAGGGGTTGGGCTCGTTGGAGGAGTTGTGCTGGGGCGCTACCTTCTCTGTGGACTGGTAAAGTTAAGAGGTTCGCCACCTCACTTGTCCGGAAACTTCATTCACGGCAAGGGAGCTATTCCAGTTCAAGAAGATAGCTGGAACGTCGACCTCCACCCCAGCACATTCCTCCTCGACGAGGCGTGCTAACTGCGTAGGCACATGCTGGGCTTGCCAGCATGTGCCTTGACGACAGTGAGAAAAACTGGAGGTATCGAACTTGCTTTCATATATGCCTACACCGGGTAAACTGGACGGGTTCCAAGAATTTTTCGCTACTCTGTGCCGCTCGTTCGCCTAACGAATATCCCCCTCACCCTCACCCACCAATCTTCCAGGACGCCGTACAGGCAGGGCACGATTATGACCGTGAGGAAACTGGAGGCGACCAGCCCGCCTATGACGCACCTTGCCATGGGGTAGTACATGGCGTCGCCCACGGCGCTTCTTCCGAGGGCGAGCGGCGTAAGGCCGAGCACGGTCGTGGTAGCGGTCATGAGAACGGGTCTTAGTCTCTGGCTGGCTCCGAGCACCACCGCCTCCGTGCGTTCCATCCCGGATTCTCTGAGCTGGTGGACCCGATAGATAAGTACGATCCCGTTGTTGACAACGATCCCGATCAGGATGAGAAGCCCTATCTGGGCCATGATGTTGAAGGGCGTGCCCGTCGCAAAAAGGAGCCAGGTCACACCCACGAAGGCGAACGGAAGAGAAAACATGATCGCGAAAGGATGAACAAACGATTCAAAAAGTGAAGCCATCACAATGTAAACGAGGATGAGTGCCAGCAACATGTTGACAAGCAGTTCCTTCTGGGTCGCACTCTCTTCTTCGAAGAAGGCGCCGTAGCCCCAACTGTAACCGGCGGGAAAGGCCATGCCCGAGAGGACTCGAGATATCTTCTTCTTTATGCTCGGCGTGTCGCTCGCCTCGTAGTGGGCCGTAACGACGGCGACGGTCTTTCTCTGCTGTCTGTCGATGCTGGCGGGACCCCTATCGAACACGAAAGTCGCCACCGACGAAATCGGAACAGGATCGCCCGTCTTGTTGGTCAGTGTCAGTCTCTTGAGGTTCTCCAGGTTCTGTCTGTCCTCTTCCTTCACTCTCGCCCAAATGTCCACCTCTCCCTCCGGCCCGCGGAATCTGCTCACGGGTACGCCCCTGAAGAACATGGCGACGGCCGTGGCCACGTCGGAAGACGATAGCCCGCTGCGGACTGTCAGCTCCCGGTCGACCACGACCTGGATCTCGTCTCTGCCTTTCTGTTTTTCGGTGTCGATGTCCTTGAGCTCCGGTATGAAAGAGAGGCGGCGGGCGGCTTCCTCGGCGAGAGAATAGAGCGTCGGCCCGGCGTCACCGAAGATGTTGACGCTGATTGTCCCGGCCCCTCCGGACTCCTGATACCCGGACAGCTTGAGTTCCAGGCCGGGCTGTTTCGGGAGTCCCGTCCTCAATTTCTCGCGGATTTTCTTGACGTCTTCCTCGCCTGTGTATTGCGGATAGGGGTAAAGGAGCGTTGTGGCGTTGTTGTCGGTGAAGTACGTGTAGAGGGATTTCATGTTGAGTTCTTTGGCGTGTGATGTGACGTATTCCTCCACGGCGTTCACGTATCGCTCTGCAACTTTGTGGTTCACATTCTCAGTGAAATGATACTCCATCACGATCGATTCGACTTCGGTGCCGGAGAAAGCGCTCTTCTCGAGCTTTGAAAAAGGAAAGACCATGCTCGCCAGCACCACCACCATGATGCCCGCCATTTTCCACCTGTGGGCCAGAGACCATTTCAAGTAGCGCTTGTAGTGCTCCGTGAGATTCGCGATGAACTCCGAAGGCCGCTTATGAACCAGGTGGCCGAATCTGTACATGAAGAGCGGTATGAGCGTCACCGACACCAAGAGCGAGCATATGAGCGCGGCGAAAATGGTTCTTCCGGTCTCTCCTATCCATACCGAGATTTGTGTCTTTGCGCCGAGAGTGAGCGGAAGAAATACAATGATCGTCGCGAGCGTAGAAGTCACGACCGCGGGGAGAACTTCCTGGGTCCCGATTATCGATGCATTCTCCGGGCTTTCGCCTGCTTGTCTGTGTCTGAAGATGCTCTCCAGCACGACGACCGCGTTGTCCACAAGCATGCCGACGGAGAGCATGAGTCCCATCATCGAGAGAATGTTCAGTGAGCGGCCCGCAAAGAACATGAAGACGCACGCGGAAACCGCCGAGAATGGAATCGCGAGGCCGATCGCCAGAGTGGCCGAGACGTTTCTGAGGAAGAAGTAGAGAACGACGCAAGCCAAAAGCGCTCCGATCATTCCGGAGTGGAGCAGCCCGTTCAATCCGTTCAGGATCTCTTCGGACTGGTCCGTGAAGGTCAGGATCGAGAGCCCTTCGAGAGCCGGATCCTTGCCGATCTGTTCAAGTTTCTTTCTGGCCTGCTGCGCCACCTTGACGGTGTTGTAGCCGGATTCTTTCATCACCTCTATTCCGATTGCCCTCTCTCTGTTCAGGTGTCGCCCGTAGTTGAGGCTGGGCTCCTCATACTTGATGTCTGCGACGTCGGATAGTTTGAGGTTTCCGGTGACCGGGAAATCCGCGATGTCCTTCAGCGTCTTGAAGTCTCCCAGCACACGAATGGGATAGTTGCGAGCTTCTTCCTCGACTCTCCCCGCCGTGACGTTCTTGTTTGAGCTGGAAAGCCTGCTCAGCAACGAGCCGACGTCGACGGAATGCTTTGTCACGCGGTCCATGTCGAGCTCGATGGCAATTTCCTTCTTCTCAACTCCGTAGCTGGTGACCTTGGCCACACCGGGGACCTGCTTCAGGGGATTCACGATTTTTCTCTCTATGAGATCGTAGCTTCGCGAAAGGTCCTTTCCGGAGGAGACACGAAGAACCAGGACGGGGATGTCGCTGGACTTGAAACCCTGAACAAAGATCTGGTCAACGTCGTCGGGAAGTTCGCCTCTGACCCTGTCTATTTTCTCGCGTGCTTCGACACGCAGGATGTCAATGTCGACCCCCCAATCGAATTCCAGAAAGATGTTGGAACCGTCCGAGGCGGAGGATGAATAGATCTTCTTGAGATGGCCCATGGTGCTGAGGGCCTCTTCGAGGGGCCTGGTGATTTCCTCTTGAACCTGCGAGGGAATGGCGTTCGGATAGGGAACGTACACGTTGAGTTGGGGAAAATCGACGTCCGGCAGGAAGGCCAGCGGCAGGCGCGTTATCGAGATTACGCCAATGCCAAAGATCGTGAAGAGAATCACGATCGTCGTGACCGGTGCACGAATGACGAGACGCGCGAGGTTCATAGTAGGTTATTTCGACCTGTCCAGGGTGGCGTAGACTGCCGGTATCACGAACAGCGTTAGTACGGTTGCAAAGGAAAGACCGCCCATTACCGTGATGGCGAGCGGTACCCGGAGCTCGGCTCCGTCTCCGCGTGAAATCGCCATGGGCAAGAGCCCCAACACGGTCGTGAGAGTGGTCATCAATATGGGCCGCATTCGGACCGTGCCGGCCTCAACCAGGGCGTCGATCTTGTTCGTCCCCTTCTTGCGCAATTGGTTCGTGTAATCGATCAGAAGAATTGCGTTGTTGACGACAATGCCGCAGAGGATCACGACTCCAATCAGAACCATCACGCTGACGGCCGTGCGAGTAACGAACAGAGAAAAGACCACGCCGATTGTTGCAAGAGGAATGGTGAACAGTATCACGACCGGGTGAAGAAAAGACTCGAACTGTGACGCCATCACGAGGTACACCAGGAAGATTGCCAGTATTAACGCAAACCTGAGGCTTCGGAACGAGACACTCAATTCGTCGCTCTGACCGCTCAGGGACGCGGAGAAATCGACCGGCAGCGGCACGGTCTTGATGGCCTCCCTAATTTGTGAGGTGGCCCGTCCGAGGTTGTGTCCGACGAGGTTCGCCGAGACTATTGCGGCCCGCTGCTGCGAAATTCTGGTTATTTCCGAGGGGCCCCTCTGAAGCTCGATTCTGCCCACCGAGGCCAGTTGGACCGGCTGTCCGTTGTTGTGTCCCACCACCAGATTCGGAAGTTCGTCGAGCGAGCTGCGCACTTCCTCGGTGTTTCTCACGAGAATGTCTATCTTGTCCTCTTCTCTCCTGAAGCGCGTGGCCACTTCTCCCTTGACCTCGTTTGAAAGAATGGTGAACGCCTCCGCCGGGTCTATGTTCATGCTCGAGAGTTTTTCCCTGTCAAGGACGATGTGCACTTCAGGGCTGCCGAGTTTCATCGTGCCTCTAATGTCCTTGATGTACGGAATGCCGGAGATTCGCTCCTCGATTTGAGAAGACGCGGCCCGCAGTTGGGCCACGTCGTAGCCGAATATCTCGACCTCTATGGGGGTCCGGAAGCTGAAGTACGTTGGCTTACTGACGTCGTAGACAACACCCGGAACGAAGTCCAGGATTCTCCGAATCTCCTCGATCGCGGTTTCCTCCGCCTTCGCGTCGTTCATGCGCTTCAAGCCCACCGTAATCTGCGCAATGTTCTCTTCCTTGATTCGCGCGGAGAACTGTCCCACCACGGTCGAGCCGGAATTGCTGAAGACAGTCTTTACGGAGGGAAGCGTCATGATCTGCTTTTCCAACCTCGAAACCGCCTCGTCCGTGGCCGGAAGAGACGTGCCCTCGGGGAAGCGAAGATTGAAGCTGAATTCACCCTGAGAGACCGGCGGTATGAGTTCGACGTTGAGGAGCAACGCGAGCAGAACGGTGACGCAGAATGCGCCAAACGCCAAGCCCAGCGTAAGGCTCCTTCGTCCCAGCGAAGCCCTGGCTGCGCCGGGATACCACGCGTACAGCCTTGCCATGGCCTTGTCAAAAAGCCGGAAGGGGATTGAAAGAGGAACGCGAAGAACCGCAACCACTCGCCGCCGAACCGATCCCAGCAGTCCCGCAAGTTTCGAAGCCCCGAAGGCTACAGCCGCGGCCGACTTGCGAAGGAGAAAATTTCGCGGTGGTTCAGATGCTCCCTCTTCGCCTGGCGCGTCGCCAAGACCCTGACTGCGAGTCTCGATTACGGTGGGGCTCTTCAGCTTCAAGGCCGAGAGCATGGGGACCAGCGTGATGGCGACAATCAGTGACGCGAGAAGCGAGGCGCTGATCGTGAGGGCCTGGTCACGGAATAGCTGGCCCGCTATGCCCTCCACGAAAACCAGGGGCAGAAACACCGCGACCGTCGTCAGCGTAGACGCGATGATCGCCATGTTGACCTCTTGAGTGCCCTTACTCACGGCGTCCCGGAGCGAGGGATTCTCGCGCTTGTGTCTGGCCACGCTCTCGAGAACAACTATCGAGTTGTCAACGAGCATCCCGACTCCCAGAGCCAGTCCGCCGAGAGACATTATGTTGAGCGAAATTCCAAGTCTGTGCATCACGAAGAAAGTCGCTATCGCAGACACTGGGATCGAGAGCGCGATCGTGACGGTCGGCCGCCAGTCCTTCAGAAAAAACAGAAGGACGATGGTAGCCAGAAGGCCGCCTATCAGGGCCGAGCTCATTACCTCGTTGACCGATCTCTGGATGAAGATTGAATGGTCGGACGCCACTGTGACGCTCACGTCCGGAGGCAGCGAAAGAGCGGCGAGTTTCTTCCTCACGGTCTTGGCCACGGAGATCGTGTTTGCATCGCCCTCCTTGTAGACGGCGACCTCGACGGACTCCTTGCCGTTGAGCTTCGTGATCGTGTCACGTTCCTTGTAGCCGCTCGCAACGTTGGCCACGTCCCCTATGAGTATGGGCCGGCCATCGACGTAACCGATGCAAACGCCGGCCAGTTCGTTGACGTCCTGAAATTCATTCGTGGTCCTGACGAGAAACTCTGATTCTTTGTCCGTGAGACTTCCGCCCGCCACGTTCACGTTCTCCGTCCCCAGACGAGCCGTAACCTGTGTTATGGGGATGCCGAGCTCCGAGAGTTTTCCCTTGTCGATGTCGACGTGAATCTCTTCCTCGAGTCCGCCGCTCACCTTGGCTGCCGCCACGCCCTTGAGCCCCTCGATCTCCTTTTTCACCAGCTTTTCCGCCACTCGCCGGAGCCTCAAGAGATTGGTGCCGCCTGAGATTCTGAGCCTCATGATCGGGTCGAGGGATGGATCGAAGCGAAGAATGGTAGGCTTATTGACCTCTTTGGGAAGCTCTATGAGATCAAGCTTCTCCCGCACGTCCAGGGCGGCGAGGTCCATCTTGGTTCGCCAGACGTACTCGAGCGTGACCTCTGATTGGCCGGGCCTCGAGACCGACCTGACCTTTTCCAGGCCCGGCAGTACGCCGACCGCTTCCTCGATGGGTCTCGTCACAAACTGCTCTACTTCAGCCGGGGCAGCGTCCGGATATTCCGTCTGAATCGTGAGAGACGGATAAGAAATGTTGGGGAGGAGCTCGACCCTGAGTCTCGAGAGTGCGACAAGGCCGAAGACTACCACGGCCAAGACGACCATGGTGACTGTTACTGGTCTTGCAATGGAGCCGTCAGTTATTTTCATGGTTCATAGGGCCTTCGATTGCGCACAGGTTTCTGCCGCCTCTTGGGTGCCCGCGCCTGCCATTATTGCTTTCCCACGATCTTCACTTTGTCGCCCGACGATAGACCGCCGTGCCCCACGGTTATGACAAGATCGCCGAGAGAAAGACCCGAGAGGATTTCTACAAGCTGATTGTCCGTTATGCCGGGCTTGACCTCCACCTTGGTCACGGTGTCTGAAGCCACGACGAACACGTGGTGTGTTTCGTCTTCGCTAAGGAGGGCCTTCTTGGGGATGGTGAGAACGGAGTCGTGGGCGGCAGCCACCACGTGCGCTCTCACAAAAGTGCCGGGCTTTATTCTGAATCCCGTGTTCTTGAGATACGCGGTGAGCTTAACGGTGCCGGTTCCCTGGTCTATTATCGGGCTTATCAAAGATATTCTTGCATAGAGTGTCTCGGTGGGTCCGGACGGGATCTCGATTGCCACCGGCTGTCCTATTCGCACGGGGCCGATTTCGGATTCGGGTACGTGGAACCTGACGACGAGCGGATCGAAGGCGGAGACCGTGGCTACGTGCTTGCCCGGCGTCACGGTTTCACCAAGCTGGACGTTTTTTTCCGTCACGATTCCGGAGAAGGGAGCCACGATTCTCGTTTTCTCGAGTTCATATTGAGCGCCTGCCTTCGCGTGCTTCGCCGCCTCTAGCCTGAGCCTCGTCTCGTCAAACTCCTTTGCACTCAGGATGCCGCGTTTCTCCAGCTCTTGCGCTCTCTGCCAGTCCCTCTCAGCCATCTCGAGGTCGATGCCGGCCTTTTCGAAATCCAGTTTCTGCTGCGTGTCTTGAAGCTTGATGAGTGCCTGGCCCTTGTTGACCCGGTCTCCTTCCTCTCTGTAGAGAGTCACCACTCGTCCCGTTGTTTCGGCGAGGAGCTGAGCGGTACTCAGGGCCTCGAGCGTAGAGGTCGCCGTCAGGTAAGAGCGGACCGTATGCCTGGATGCCCGTGCAACCTCGACAGGAACGGCCTCGCGGTTATTGCCGGCACCTTTCTGGCCGGCGGACAACGTGTCTCGGCCGGCGCCGACTTTCTTGCGTCCGGCCTTGCCCTGGCACGAACAAACGGTGAGGAGCAGAGCCAGACAGGATAGCAGAACCAACAGTGTCGTGAGCGGAGCTCGGAAGGACGACTCGCGGGGGACAATTCCCCGGCGACTTGACCCGGAACCTATCGAAGTGACTCTCGAACCCACGTGCTAATCTCCTTGCTTCAAGAACGCTGCCATGGCGCTGTGCGATACCATCCCGGCAACCGGGCAATCGCGTTTTTCACGATGTCGGCACGACATACTGAGGGCAGGACGATCAGGCCCGGCAACCGGGCGCAATCGCGCTTCCAACGTACTACTATGTTACTACGAGAAGACGTCGTCTTGGGTTGCAAATCCGGTTGGTGCGCCCGCGCGTTCCGTCGGGGGCGGCGAAAAGGCCCTCGGCCTGTCCGGTGTCGCCCCTCAGCGGCGCGAGCTTAGAAGCAGAAACTGCCCGCTCGATCAGCGCCCCAGCGCGTCTCCCGGGCAGCGTCCGTCATGTGGCCTGCAAAGCCAACAGCCGTGTCACCGGCTGGGCTGTCACTCGCTCTTCAACACGTCCACCAGCTCACGCTTGTGGTCGTAGATTCTCACCTCAAGAAGCGTCCTGCCGGTGGCGTCGTGGGTGGCACAGCCGAAGCATGGATCGTAGGCCCTGAAAGCCATCTCAACCTGGTTGAGGAGTCCCTCGGACACGGCCGTCCCCGCCTTGATCAACCCCTGTGCCGCCTTCTTGATCGACATGCAGATGGCGGCGTAGTTGTTCGTGGTGCCCACGATGAGGTTGGCCTTCTTGACCATTCCCTTCTCGTCGGTCTGGTAATGATGATAGAGAATCCCTCGCGGAGCCTCGACCACACCGACGCCTTCAGTGGGTGTCTCCTTGGGGATGATCCTTATGTTGGGGCTCGTTATCTCGGGATCCTGTGCGAGCTCGAGCGTTCTCTCGGCCGCGTACATGAGCTCGATGATCCTGGCCCAGTGAGTGGCGAGGGTCTGATGAACCGGTTTCCCACCGAGGGTCTTGTACATCTTATCGTACTCTGCCTGCGCAAGGGGGGTCGCCATTCCGTCAGAGACGTTGAGCCTCGCAAGCGGGGCGGCCCTGTAGACGCCGCTGTCCTGTCCGTCCACGAGACCCTTCCAGCCGACCTTCTTCAAATACGGAAACTTGAGGTAAGTCCACGGTTCAACGTGCTCGGCGATATTGTCGAGGTATTGAGAGGGACTGAACCTTGCGAACTCCTTGCCTTCCGTGTCTACGACCCTGATTTGACCGTCGTAGAAGTTGACTTTGTTGTTCTTGTCCACAAGGCCCATGTAGTAGGTCTTGTGGGTGAACGCGTCACTCAAGATGAGGTCGACGTAGGCCTTGTTCTTGAGAACGACGTCCTCGAAAACCTTGAACGTGAATTTTCCGAACTCGACGAAGCCCTTTGCAATTTCGATGCATCGCTTTTGCTCTTCGGCGTTGAGGCCCTTGCTGACACCTCCGGGAATTCCACACACGGGATGAATGGCCTTGCCGCCGAGCATCGAGACGATTTCGTGAGCCATTGCCCTGGTCTGAATCACGGTCTTTCCGGCCTCGATGCCGACCTTCGCGATCAAGCCCAGAATGTTTCTCTCGGCGGGAGACGCGGTAGGACCGACCACGAAGTCGGGGCCTGCGAGGATGTAGAAATGTGTCGCATGATCGCCCGTGTAGAAAGCGCTGTAGAGAAGCTCTCTCAGTTTCTTGGCGGGGCTGGGTGGGTCAACGTGAAAGACCGCGTCCACCGCCTTTGTGGCCGCCATGTGGTGCGCCTCGGGGCAAACGCCGCATATTCTGGGCGTGATGCGAGCGACCTCCTCGACGGGCCTTCCCTCGCAGAACTTCTCGAAGCCTCTGAGCTCCGGTATCTGGAGGTACGTGTTCGCAACGTTGCCCTTGTCGTCCAGAAAGATCTCTATTCTTCCGTGTCCTTCAAGCCTGGTTATTGGATCAATCGTTACGCGATTCATTTTGTCCTCGCTTGTCCCAACAATGAGTTTACCAACCCGAATCTATACAAGTAGCCGGCGGGATCCACGATCTCGCCGACGATCTTCTGAATCTCGTCCGGATCATTTGAATCTACTATCGAACCCAGCGCGCTCAAGAGCTTCGCGCCCTGGTCGATGACACCGGGAGGAGGACCGTAGCAGCCCCTGCAGGGCATCTTGCCCTTGTTGACGCACACGGTGCCGCAGCCGCTTCGCGTGGCAGGCCCTGCGCATATTATTCCCTGCTCCAGGAGGCATTTCTCTTCTTCGGGGATTATTTCCCAGAACCTGTAGAATTTCTTTATCTTTTTTTCTTCTCTTTTTCTGTCGCATTCATCGCAGCATGTCTTGTCGCCCGCACCGACTACGGAACCTTTAGGAGGAAGGTTCCCGGTGACTATCGCTTCCAGCGCAGCCCATGTCTTGTCGGCAACAGGGGGGCAGCCAGGCACGAAATAATCAACGTCTACTGTCTGGGCCAGCGTCTTGACTCTGTCGTAAAACTCAGGAAGGGTAAGCTCGCCTTCCGGCACCTTGACCTTCAATTGTGGTCTCGTGCCGTTTGGGTTGTCCGTGGACGGTGTCTCGCTGTAAACCCTGTCGAGAAGGCTTTGTCTCGAATAAAGATTGGCGAGGCCGGGTATGCAGCCCTCGTTGGCGCACGAGCCATACGCTATTAGTATTTTGGACTTCTGCCGCATGAGCTTTGCCATGTGTTCGTTTTCGCTCGTGCGGATGGCGCCGTTGAAAAAACATACATCTATGTGCTTGTCGGGCATTGCCTCGACGTCTTTGTATTTGAAATCAAGCGCTACGGGCCAGAAGAGAATGTCGCACGCAGCCGCCACATCGAGAATTTTCTCCTTGATGTCCAGCACCGCAATCTCACATCCACCGCAGCTCGCTGCCCAGTAGAGCGCTATCTTCAACTTACTCATTGCCCATCCTCCGGGTTTGAAAATCTACGCGTCAGCTAACCTTGGGCGACTCTTGCTTCTTCTTGCACGGTCTTCTCGGAAAGCGCCTTCCACCCTAGAGGGCCCAGTTTTCTCACCTTTTCGGACATGTCTTTCACTACCTGCGCCCACCTGTCTCCCTCGGAGGCCGAGACCCATTCGAGCCTCACTCGATCATTCTCGATTCCGAGTTGATCGAGCAGCTTCTTCAGGAGCGCGTACCGCCCCAGGGCTCTGTAGTTGCCGCTCGTGTAATGGCAATCGCCCGGGTGGCATCCGGCTATGAGGACCCCGTCTGCGCCCTCGCTGAGCGCCTTCAGCACAAAGGTGGGATCCACCCTCCCGGAGCACATTACCCTTATGGGCAGTACGTTGGGCGGATATTTTATGCGGCTCGTGCCGGCCAGATCCGCTCCCGTGTAGCTGCACCACCGACAGAGGAAACCGACGATTCTTGGTTCAAAGTTCGCGCTGCTCACAGAACACTCCTTCTGCGTTCGCCGGCCCGTGAAACTGAGGCCTCACGCCCGGCCGACATGTGGAACCGTGAACAAACAAACGTTAGCGCACCTTATCGCCATGAACTGCTGCCATGTGCCGAGTTTCATAGGCGAAAAGACGACCCTCCAGCATACACCGTCTTGTACGGTATCGTCAAGTACTTGAGTAGGAGGCTCGGGGGCGGGAGAGGGACGGGGCCCAGTCAGAGCAGACATGGACGCGGGCGGCTTGGGAGGACCGTGAGCTCAACGGATCCGGGCTAGGGGGGACGGGGACAGGAGCAGGGGGCAGGCAGGCGGCATCCGGCTTAGGGTGCCCAATCACCGCACAGAAGCTCTGCCTGTTCGAGAACGGTCTTTGTTGCCTTCTCTTGTTTGTCGGGTGGATATCCGTACTTGCGGAGAACGCGCTTGACCATGACACGCAGCCTTGCGCGGACACTTTCTTTGACTGTCCAGTCTATGGCGACGTTGTTACGAACGGTTTTCACAAGCTCTTTCGCTATCGTGCAAAGGGTCTCGTCGCCGAGTATCTTTACGGCACTGTCGTTCGTCTCCAGAGCATCATAAAACGCCGTTTCTTCTTCGCTGAGACCGAGCTCTTCTCCCCTGGCGTTCGCCTCGCGCATCTCCTTCGCGAGGTTGATGAGCTCCTCTATTACTTGCGCAGTTTCAAGGGCACGATTCTGATAGGCACGGATGGTGCGCTCCAGCATCTCGGCAAATGAACGACCCTGGATCAGGTTTCTGCTTAGCCGGGTTTTGATCTCGCCGTTAAGGAGTTTTCGCAGGAGCTCTACTGCGAGGTTCTTGTGGGGCAGGCCGCGGACCTCAGCAAGAAACTCGTCAGACAAGATCGAAATGTCCGGCTTCTTGAGCCCCGCCGCTGCGAAAATGTCTATCACTTCGTCGGACACAATCGCTCTGGAGACAATCTGGCGAATGGCGTGATCCAAGTCTTCCTCGGCCTTTGGGCTTGGGGCTCCGGCCTTCACGAGCGCCGAGCGCACTGCCTGGAAGAACCCTACGTCCTCGCGTATCTCGATGGCCTTTTCGTGAGGAACCGAGAGGGCGAACGCCTGTGAAAGCTCCGTCACGGCACTGAGTAACCTGGCCTTGCCGTCTTGCTCCGAGAGAATGTGTTCCTGAGCCACTGGGAGGAGCGCGAGCCTTTCCGTCGGCGCCCCTCCTATCCAGGGCGACCGGTCAAATCCGTGGAAGAGGCCACAACAGACCTCGTATTTCTCTAACATGACCGCAACGGCCTCTGCCTGGTCTAGGGCAGTAATGCCCCTCCCACCACTTTCGGTGTAAGTGGCCATGGCTCGCCTCAGATTGTCGGCCAGTCCCAGGTAGTCCACAACGAGTCCACCCGGCTTGTCTCGGAACACACGGTTCACTCGGGCTATCGCCTGCATCAGCCCGTGGTCGCGCATGGGCTTGTCCACGTACATGGTGTGCAAGCACGGCGCATCGAAGCCCGTAAGCCACATGTCGCGGACGATCACCACCTTCATCGGGTCGGTCTGGTCTCTAAAGCGATTGGCGAGCGCCTCTCGCCGAGGCTTGTTGCGTATATGCCGTTGCCATTCCAGAGGGTCGGAGGCCGAGCCCGTCATCACGATCTTGATAACACCCTTGGTGTCGTCCTCGTTGTGCCACTGGGGACGCAGCTTGACGATGGCGTTGTAAAGCTCCACACAGATGCGGCGGCTCATGCAAACCACCATGGCCTTACCGTCCATCGCCTCCAGCCGCCGGTCGAAGTGATTGACAAGGTCTTGCGAGACAAGGCCGATGCGTTTCTCCGTACCGACCACGGCCTCAAGCGCAGCCCACTTGGTCTTGAGCTTCTCCTTGCGCTCGACTTCCTCGCCTTCCGTCACTTCTTCGAATTCGGGGTCGAGACGAGGCTTCTCTTCCTCCTTGAGTTCGAGCTTTGCGAGACGGCTCTCGTAGTAAATAGGAACTGTCGCCCCGTCTTCCACGGCTCGCTGGATGTCGTAGATGCTTATGTAATCGCCGAATATCGCCCGCGTGTTTCGATCCGTGAGCTCGATCGGCGTGCCGGTGAACGCAATGAAGGACGCGTTGGGGAGAGCATCACGCATGTGACGTGCGAACCCGTCGATGAAGTCGTACTGGCTGCGGTGCGCTTCGTCGGCGATGACGACAACGTTCCGCCGGTTAGAGAGCGGCGGGGGGCGATCACCCCTCTCTTCGGGGAAGAATTTCTGGATTGTCGTGAAGACGACGCCGCCCGATGCGACACGCAGTAGCTCGCGCAAGTGCTCTCTGCTTTCGGCCTGCACGGGCTTCTGCCTCAGCAATTCGTGACAACGGGAAAATGTGCCAAAGAGTTGATCGTCGAGATCATTTCGGTCAGTCAGGACGACGATCGTCGGATTTTCCATCGCAGGATGAAGGACGATCCGGCCCGCATAGAAGGCCATGGTGAGGCTTTTCCCGGAGCCCTGAGTATGCCAGACCACGCCGCAGCGCCTGTCGCCACCTGGACGTGAAGCTTCCACCGTGGCGTTAACAGCACGAGCAACGGCATGAAATTGGTGATAACCTGCAATCTTCTTGCCTACGGTGCCGCCTTTCTCTTCTTCAAACACTATGAAGTGTCTGAGCAGTTTTAGGAACCGCTCTCTGTCAAACACTCCCTTGATGATTACTTGAAGCTGCGGCGTGGTGATTGGGGCTAGTTCCTCACCCTCTATCGTGCGCCACGGAAGGAACCACTCGCGATTCGCGGTGAGAGAGCCAACGCGCGCCTCCAAGCCGTCGGAGACAACCAAAACTTCGTTGAAGGTGAAAAGCGAGGGTATCTGCTCTCTGTATGTCTGCAATTGGTTGAACGCCGTCCAGATGGTGGCGTTTTCATCAGCAGGATTCTTCAGCTCAACGATCGCGAGAGGGAGCCCGTTGACGAAAAGAACGATGTCGGGGCGGCGATTATACTGACCCTCCACCACCGTGAACTGGTTCACGGCAACCCAGTCATTGTTGTCGGGATTGTCGAAGTCAATCAGCTTTGCCCTGGTGTGGGCAATTCGGTCATCCGAGGCGTATTCAACGTCTATTCCCTCAACCAGCATCCTGTGAAATGCTCGATTGTTCTGAACAAGCGAGGGGGATTCCGCGCGCAGAAGTCTGCGCACAGCCTCCTCGAGGGCCTCGGTGGGGATAGTGGGGTTCAGTTGAGCCATGGCATCCTGGAGTCGCCGTGGCAGGAGAGGCTGTTCGTAGCTCTCGCGCTGGGCGCCGGGCTCGCCCGGCGCGATCTCGGGGCCGCTGAGGATGGTGTAGCCCAATTCCTTGAGCCATGAGAGGGCAGCGGATTCGACGTCGGATTCGGTGAAGCGTGGGCGCATAGTGTTTAGCTCTGTGTCACGGGCCTCAGTTGTGTGTCAAATTGGCTCTTGGTTTAGTAGTGCGTTATCGTCCAGTTTGTGCTAAAATACAATCATGAGCAAGAAGCCCTTGATAGAAACCAACCCCCATCTTCGTGACCCAAAGAAATACAAGAAAGCACTTATTGTTAACGTTGCAACTTCCACTGCGATTGAAACCGGGAAGAGCTCAAAATCTATCGCACGTATGTTGCGGAAACATGCCAATTAACCTCGGCAAGCCAACGCTAAGGCTGGCAGCGAAGAGTCCGCTCAATAATCCTCCTGAAAAGTTCTTCCATCGGTTCGTAGTTATGGTCTAGGCCCGCGGCCACAGCAACAAGATACTCCGGCCGTTGCCGTCCTTCAAGCGGTTCGAAGTCCAACAATGACAGTCCGACCTGATAGGCCATCAGCGTCGCCAAGATACGAGCTACTCTGCCATTCCCTTCACGAAAAGGATGGATAAGGATTAGTTCAGTGTGCACCTCAGCCAACGCGGTCACGACGCGCTCTCTCGATTTGAAGTTACATGGCGTGTGCTTCGTAAGAACTCCTTGCTCAAACTCTTCCATTAACACAGGCACTTGTAGAGCTGCTGCAAAGGGGAATTCTCCCTTGCTCACATTGACATTCCTGTAATTCCCAGCCCATTCGTAGATTTCACCCAGCCACACTCTGTGCATTTCACGGACGTCCGAAGCACTAAAACAGTGATTCTTATCGTAGCAGTGCAGGAGAGTGTCCACGGCCCGTCTCAGAGCGTCAACTTCGGCATCGTCCATCTGCCGTTTTCTCCGGATTTCTAGGAGATTCCTGAGCACACGGCCGCGGGAACCGGGTTCATGTTGGGCCTCGACGAGCCCAGAAACGTTGTAACGACCGGTTTTCTTCAACATGTTAGCCTATTGCTCACGCAGTCGGTTAACGCCGTCCCGGATAACGCTGGCGATTGCCTTGCGGCGCGCATCAAGGAATGCCTTGTACTCCATTTTCTCCCAAGCCGCAGGCAGTGCATGCCAATAGCGCATCTGAACCAGTTTTTTATCACTAAGAGGTGCGGGACTTCTTGCTTCTGCTCGGTACCGATCTGACGATGGCTGCCGGGCAGCGCGTTGACCCAGAAGAGCAGGTATCCCACCGGGAAGCCCTTGTGCATGGAGTCAAGAAGATCACACACTTTGGCGTTCGGCCAGACGAACGGTCGCTCGATGTCCGGCAGCCCTATTTCACCCATTTCGATATCATTTGTCAGCTTGGCAAGTGAGTAACTAATCTCCTTGAACAGCGTTGCACTCATACGCCTATTTTCTCCAAATCGCCGATTTGCTCAGTTCCTCTTACTAAGTCTCTATTCCGCAGCGGTGGTCCGGCGACAAGTGGTCAAGAACCTTCAGGTTGCATTCTCGCGTCTAGTGCGATATGCGTCCCAATTCTGTTCCAGAAATCCACGAATGCCGAGGCTTGGACTGTATGCCGGGTAAATCCGGCGGAATGCAGATTCCGCCTCGCTGAACGAACTGGACGGGAATGCATTCGCAAACGCAGCCATGTAGAGCAATCCAATGGCAGGTGCGCGAGACTCGCCAAGATTGCAGTGAACCAACACACGCTGGCCGGAACATAGGCGTTCGTCGATGAACTCGAGCGCTGCGTCTATTATCTCCTTCGGAATGTAAGCTGGGTTCGGAGCATCGACAAGGTTAAGGATAAGCCGATTCTCTCTTCTGGCAATCAAGTATTCTGGGTGATTTCTGGGAGCACCCCTTCCTGTGTAGCCCAACTCCCTACGATGGTAGGGCTCCTTGCATGCGTGAACAACGTACCAGTCAGATTGATGCCTTATCGAGTATTCATAATCGCTCTCGTTTCCGACGAACAGGTTAGGGTAGATCTCAGTCATGGCTGCGTCTCACCAATGTTCTCTACTCCTTCACGCATATCTCTCCCAACAGCAGCTTGGGCAGCAGGGTCTCGCGGAGAGCCGCCATGGTGCGCGGCCCCGGACGCGACCGTAGAGCGGGAGCTCGAGATCGAACCGAGATAACGGCATGATGCCCTAGGTCTCCTTCACGCACAACAACGACACCTTGTACCCCAACATCGCGAGCCGCTGCGCGGCCTGCATCAAGTGGAGTCGGCTGAAAAATGGTAGGGACAAAGGCCAATTTGAGCTCGGTTTTGTGATGATAGCATAAGTAATTGTGTAGTCTGTCGGCCTTGGCCGATCGTCAGGAATCAAGTGGGCCAGATTCGGCCTCGTGCTAGCTACATGCTCTTTCGCGTCCTGTCGGAACGCAGCATCTCGGAGAAACGCCTCAGCCGAGACTGTTCCTTGTGCGAAGAGGTGGCTAAGTGTGGCAGAACGGGTTTTCCTCTTGACGTGGATGAATTCCCTGTCACAAGTGAGAAGATCGCATACCTCTATACGGCCTTGAACGCCACTGCATCGAACCAGCTTTTGGTCCATTAGTATGATTTCTTCGCGTTGTTCCGCGACGCGTCTGTTGTAGTCAGCTTCTCTCTCGCCAGCCTCTGCATTGGGCAGTTCCGAATCTGATGGCGCCAGCCGTGACACAACATCATTCACTTCCTCTGCAAAATGCCCTGCCACTTGGAACCACTGGTTTGCTGTTAGAACATATAGGGCTCCCTGATATTCAGTCTCGAAGACAATGCACTCGTACACAGACCACCGGCTAATGGTTTGTTCTTGTTCAACCCATCGCACGTGAACGCAGTCCCTCTTAACGTCCTGGAGCGAAAGCGCATCCGGATTTTCGAGCGTCCCGAGGTAATCACCGATGTCCAAATCCGAGTGAGATGCCTCCTCTCCCTGCTCCGTTGAGTAGCAGAAGCTCTCGACCCTTTCCCAGTCTAATGGTTCGGGAGGGGCCAAGTGGCACCTCTCTGTGTTTTGGTCGTTGAGAGCCGTTAGGAGTTCGCGATCTAGAATTTCGACAAGGCTCCGGTCACGAACCGTCCTCAGATGGTCGATCCAACCGAATCGCTCTTTGTACTTTTCTCCTCCGTAGGCATTCCACATCTCCTCGCACTTTCGGCCAAGGCTTGAGAATTCAATCTGCACATTCAGTGCGATAGCATCCTTTCCAGTAATGCGCTTGGCAAAAGTGTGTTCCCTAGGCTCACCCGTTACGGCACGCAACAGGTCTCGACTAATGTCTAGAGCGAACGTTTCAAGCGGAGAGTCTCTGCTTGTCTGACGCCGCGTATCGACAGTGAGCTCCTCAAACGTCCGAACATCCAAGCTCCTCAGACGGTCGGGATCTATGGTGTTAAGGGCCACCTTCAGTCCAAAATCCATTTCAAAACAGTCCGGCTTGAGGAGGTTTCGGCCATACCCAAATGTGAAGGCGAAGATCCTCGAACACGCTTGTACAAAAAGTACTGCTGCAGAACTCACATTCTCGAGCGGCGCAATCTCGTCTGTAATCCCTTCGCGGACAAACTGAACCCAGGGAGGGGTCTTTCGATGAGGACGGCTCACATAAAACGCGCCCTCGAACGGAAGGTCCAATCTCAGATTGTACTTAGCCAGAGTATCCGGAGCCTTCAGCGCATCATCACACGTCTGTAGATGTTCCTTAATCAAGAGAACGGTTAAATGTCTAACCCTTCTTCTCATGGCACATCCTTCAAGAATGTCGAGGGATTCCCTAACCGAAGCTCTCCAGACAATAGTTTAGGAAGCAATGCGTCCCGGATAGCCACGACAGTGCCGAATTGTTTACCATTGAGGTCAACCTTGTCACAGATGGATTTCGCCAAGCCGTGGAATTGTTCAACGATATTTGAGGAAGGAATTATGACCCACTGTGCCTGCAGGTCTTTTTGAGTCACAAGTGGCTGGGTAGACCCTCTGTTCAAGGAGCCGAAATCAAGACAGCGCGTCTTGTGGAATACGAACTCATACCATTCCGCTTGGCGTGGCAGAACGACTAGTGTGTTGTCTGAAGGCCAGCATGGAGAAGTTACACGAAACACCACCCCCAAAGTTCCTACCCTACCTGTCAAAATGATCGGACGTTCATAGAGAGGCGTCTTAACATAGGCCATTGGTCCACCACCACCAAACAACGGTATTTGATAAGTGTCGTCTCTTACTTCGCTACGGCCCTCTGGTCTCTTGCCGCTGGTGACCTTGACGATATCGCCGAGATTTCCCACTGACCATCCCTTCGGAATCCTCCCCAGTTCGGAGTCTTGAAATGAGTCTGGGAACAAGTCGGCGAGATGCTTGGGTAGGCCGGGGTTTCGTCCTTCCGCCTTGGCGTGAACGGGGTCGAAGTTCACGAACCAGGACTTGAAGATCGCTTGTGTCATTGCCTCCAGCGTCTCGTTCATCCGCCGGTTCAGCTCGATTTTGTCGTCCAGTGTACCAAGAATGTGCGCGATGGCGCGCTGCTCAGGAATCGAAGGTAACGGGACTTCGAAATCTTCGACCATACCCTTTGTCAAAGCGTTCCTTGTCGCGCCGGCCGCGGCCAGTGCGAGCATATGATTCTGCATCGCGGGACTGACCAGGAAATACCGCAAATATCTAGCATCCAACCTGTCAGGACGAGGCCGAATGATGGCTACATGCTGATTTACCCTAGCCAGAAGAATTCCTCGTGGGGCCAAGCAACATCTGGCGACTGAATCGCCGGTGATATTGAGTAAGACATCATCTCGCTGAACTGCCACATTCGCCAAGACCTCGGCATCCTCATCGCTAATGTAGGCTAGACCGTTCTGACGAAAACCCTCGTTGTAAACGTTCTGGCTACGAATCAACGCTATCCCGCTTGAGAGATAGACTTCGGCGCCACCACGTGGAGTCGCACCACTCCCGACCTTCTTACAAATGTCACCAAGCCTTGTCCTAGGCCAAACCTCACCCTTCACAACGTACTCCTGTAGATTTACCACAAACCTTCTCGAGCCCTACTGCATGGGCACTATTACTTACTCGCATAACTCAGTAGGCTCATCCGGCGACTCGGTCAACGGTAGCAGTCACGAATTTAGTCTTCATGGCTTCGTTGTTGAACCCAGAATCTATAATTTCAGGTCTCCGAATTCGTTCCGGGTTAACTGAAACCTAGAATCATCAAGAAACCGTGCTATGTTTCGCTTGACGGCCTGGGCAGGTGCCCTGGTCTCAACCCTTACAACTCTGCTTCAGCCCTTTGTTGGGTCTGGTCGCAATCCTACGTATTGGACGGCCATTCCAGTCATTTCTGGAGCAGATGATTCCTAGATTCTTGAGCCTCTGCTACCTCTCCGTTGTCCTTCAGGCAGGCGTGGGCCAATGTCCTGGTCATAATCTTCGAAGAAAACTCGCTCGCCGATCTGCACGGAGCCGTCCTCCATCAAACGGGCAATCTGGCTAAACGTACGTCTAGGCCTAACCTTGGCATCCGGGCCACCCAGGATCCATTTCTCGCCAACCAGGGTCCAGATAACGCGCAATCCCATCTTGTCCAGTCGCACGAGAAGATCATCGGCGTCGGCGATGAGTGCTACGGGGCCCTTCTCTGTAACAGATGGATCTCGGAAGATAGTCTTTCTGCCAACAAGGCGGTAGCCGTCTCGACCATCCCACCAAAGATTGCGCTGGGAGAAGAACGCACGCGCGGGCACCATCATGTGGAAACTGCCCGGGAGTGAAGCGTCGTACTCCCATTCGACGATGACCCCATTCCAGGATGACATGTAGGGAACAGGTAACTTGTACCCAGATCGACCGCCACGGCGGTGCCATTCTTCGGGCTCCATGTTAAACGAGGTTGCCCACGGATATTCGCCCGCGAAACCGTGCAGCCATGTAGCGCTTCCAGTCATCCATTTGCCAAAGAAGTTGCGACGGTGAAGGCAGTCGTATGCGGTCGCAACATTCTTCCTAGGTATCAGATAGCTTTCGACGTGAACCCACACCTCCCGGTAGGGATCATTCCAATGTGCGTCTTCATCTCGTTTCGTCCACGATGGGTATGACACGAGCAACCGCCAGCGCTGACCATTTCGTTCCTGTATTGCCAGCAATCCTTCCAATGTTGGAAGGTCGTCCTTCTTCTTTACCCATTCAATATGCGAAAGCTGCTCTCCGGATCGAAGATCGGCTGAGGATCCGATCCACCAAGCCTCAGCGGCGCGTTCGCTGGTGACCATGTCGGGCGGCAACGTGGGGTCGATCTTTCTTCCCTCCAGAAGAATCAGGGGAGTTTCTTGCGGCTTGGGAACCCAGCTGTCGGGTTTCCGTTCAACGTGATCCCAGAGGCGCGATGCCAGTTGGTACATGGCCACCCACTGATACTTCTTACCGATTCTCTCAGCCCAAGTCGGCTTAGCTCGCCCACCTCCGTATCTGCCGAGCATGTAGCGGTCATATCTTTCGCATCCTGAACCCTCGTAGCCGAATCCATGCGCAACGCGGCGGAGAATCCATTTACCCATATCTTGCCTTGGAACGGCGTGTTCCCAGTCCCCAAGGCAACCCATCGAGTATCTATGAAAATCGTCGTGCAGGCAGCTATGGGCCAACCCCGGCAACCCGTCTAAACGTTTGACCTCTTCATCGGGCGGCAGGTCGAGTGGCCATTCGGAACGGATGGGCTGCATAGTTAGCTCTGGATCGTAACCGTCAGGTAGGGCGTCGAGCACGCGGGCCAACTCCGCAATACACCTAATGTCATCGCGTATCAGTGCGTTATCAAATGCCGCTGGCTCATTCCGGAACGCCTCATGCAGCGCGCTAGTGATCAGACTGATCACGTCGACATTTCGGGATATGATCAGTGCGCCGTAGCAACAGAGCAGGGCGCGTTCCCTTACTTCGTCGTCGTCAGAATCGAGCAATCGTGTAAGCACGTCCGGGATGAGTTTGGGCCGTGCAACGAGCAAGGCCGTGGCTGCGCGCGTTGCTGTGTCCTTCACCCGACGGTCAGCCGCGGCGGTGAACCATAGTAAAACCGTGGCCCAACGTTCAGCAACCTCCTTATCAACCTGGTCAAGTGGGAGCTCAAACGCAGCATCAATTAAGCGTCTTACTGTTCCCCCCGACTCGTATTGCTGGTGGAGAAAACCACACCACCATGCATCGCGCCCAGCTAAGGGCCTCCTCTTCAAGAGAACGTCAAGCCAGAGCGCGTCAATGGCCGAAGGTTGCCACGATACCGACAATGCAGCGTTAATGGTCTCAGAAGAGAAGTCGCGCATCCCAAGACCGTCGAGCACCAAGGACGCTGAGCATGAGGAAAAGCTGGCGGGATCCCGCCAAGGGAAGGATTTGACTGTGATCCTAAGCACTTCGGCTCGAACGGACTCATCTGCCACAAGATTAGGAAGCTCCAATCCAGGTCTCTTCTCTGGAAGAAGGATCGAAAGTGCGCTAACCACACCGTTATTCTCTCCTATGGTGTTCAAGTCACTAAGCAGCGAATGGAGAGGTTGGCCAGGTCGGCAGGCCTTATCGATTTCCTCCGACTCAATCCGAGATAGAATCTCATCTGCGACAAGAAAATCTCCTAAGCGCTCGAACGCTGGCCGCACAGTGCCTTCATCCCCGAGCGGGTCACTTGTGCCAGGGGCATCTTCAATCAGCAAATCGGCTCGTACAAGCCATTCAACTACTGGCAAGTCTCTTGCTTGCGGCCTTGCTTCGCTTATCACCTGTTGTGCACGCGACCAAGAAACCGAAGAACTACCGGAATCAGCGACCACACGCGCGATGGCTCTGAGACTACCGGTGACCGTGTTGGCACTCACATTCGTCTCGTTATCGATCGTAAACTGCCGTTCTTTTTCATCGAGGAACGCTCTAATGGCTGGGGCGAGCCCACGCCAGCCAGCTGGAATATGGTCGAGACCGCGGGAGCGAAGAGTTTCGCAGACTAGTTTTAGATATAGTGGGTTGGAAAATTCGGGCTGTAGGATAGGCGTGATCGGAGGCTTAAGGTTGTAGTGTTGAAAGAATACCTGGCAGGCCAAGCGTTCGACACCAGCAAATCCCTGGTGCTCAATGACTAGCATGCCGACACCTACTGGAAGGCAGTGTGGCACGAATGAAGTTCTGCAGGTAACGCAAAGTCGCAAGCAGGGTCTGCGCTGAACTGCTTCCACGATGGCAGAAAGGCGACTGCGCCAATATCGCAATGGCCGAGTCTCGTTGAGCGCGTCAATACAGAGGAAGAGTAACGAACCGGAAGCTTCAGCTGCAGCGTTTAGGGCGTCGAGAAGGCCGTCCCTTCCAAGTGCGACGGGAAGCCCGAGAGACTCCAACAGTCGTGTCCACGGATCAGGCTCGCTGCAGAATGCGTGCCCAAAGGTCACGCATGTAAGAAGTCCCTCCGCAAAACGCTGACGAGCAGCGTCGCAAACCCCGTGTGTCTTTCCCGATCCTGCTGCGCCCGTGAGCACGAAAGCCCGTGCGAACGCGAGTAAACCTGCGGGGGAATTGAGCCAGTCACGGAGATCTCTACATGCAGTGACTGCCTTGCGTACGTAATCCAGATTAGCCGCGGGGAAAGAAACCTCGTACTCGGCCATGAATTGGCGAAACCCAGGCGAGTCCGCAGATCCCGGTCCGTGCTGGGCGTCGAGATCCTCCGCCAAGCCCGACTCAACGGACCCAAAACCTTCCAGTAGATCACCAAGTTGGGCGATGCAGTGCGCATGTGCCCGCGACTCATCTGTCTTGGACAGACTATTGCACTCGTCGAGGATTTTCGCCATGTTGGCCACCAAGGACTGCGCGTGTTCCCGAGAGTCGTTGGGCCATGCTGGGGCGATTGCATCCGAACCAGTTTTGCGTACCGCGGAGGCAAGATCATCGTATGCTTTTCGGCAGGGACGTAGCCTTTTATCAAAGTCGATAGACCACGCCGCGGTACGACCGAAAGCGGCGAACCACTTCCAAAGGTCCGTCTCAACATTCAACTCTGGTGTGTATCGTGGTCCGGCGATTACCTTCACTGAATCCAGGTGGGATGAAAACCAATCCTTCGTGAGAATGATTTCATTGAAGAAAAACGCGCGCATACCTCCTGCTGTGTCCAAGTCTAGCAGCAGAGATCGGAGCTTCGACGCAGGCCACGCCTCAATGATCAGTTGACGACCTTCAGCAGCAGCCTTGCTTTCATACTTCTTGCGCCAGTCGTCAAACCTCTCCTGACCGCTTCGACCGCGTCGTCCCGTTGGACCTGTCAGATCAAACGGGAAGCATACAACGTATCGTGTCAGCGTGCTGTGGATCCGCAAGGCCGTGGTTAATGATGTGGTGGCTTGACGGATGAGAGAGCCGACGTCAAAGAGGTACTTCGCTTGCCAGCCAACCCGACTGGCATCAGGGAGATCCGCGAAACACTCCACCCCTCCATCTCCCCCCGCCCCCCGGAGCCGGATGTACTTTGCCTCCCCCGGAAGAGACCGGTGCGCTAACTGACAACAAAGCTCTTCGAAGGCCTCTGGTTGACCGCCACAATGTGGTGCCATATGTCGGAAGTCAAAGTCATCCATAGTCATCGATTATTCAAACGTAGTACATTCCCATGCAGGCCCTACGGGAAAATCGTTCTCTGTCATTTTCCGTGTCCGCCCTACTCTAATGCGTAAGCGGTCATGCATCAATCCACTGCAGACCTTCCAGAATGTGATCGAGATACACGTGATCGTCCTTCATAGCGAAACGGCCTCCTGCAAAATGCTCTGACGGAATGGTTGTCACATAGCATGGGGCTCAACAACGTCCACCCGGCCACCCGAAAACCACGACGTGGTCGGCCCATCCACTTCGATCAGAAAGTCAATGTCACTGTCTTCCGTAGCCCCGCACGATCAAGCGAGACAGGCGGAGGTTCCGCTGCACGGTCAGGTCAGACGGCGGCAAAGGCGCGCATATACTTGAGATCTCGCGAGGGAAAGCCCTTCATGTTGGGGAACGCCTGCCGCAAGTCGGCAGCCAGGCGGTCGTCTTCCTCTCCGCGAGCCCAGCGATGGCCCCGAACCGTGCCTCTTCATGGCGATCATTGCGCCCGAATCCCTTTTCCTTCTTCGTAGCGCCTTTTGCTCTCTTGCGGAACCATCGTGCTCAGTCGCTACCCATCTCCTAATGGAAAGATGTGCTCATATACGTAATGCTATGATTATAGCATGATATAGGCCAAAGGCCGCAACCTGTTTGTTGATACAAAGATACACTCGCACTAGGCGCGGCTCTATGCTTTTCATTTGCTTTTCTATGCTTTTCTCTCCACTTTGGGTTCGCCCCCGGGATACCAACGCGCCCACCTCCGACTTCCTTCCAACTTGGTCCGACCCTCTGCACGGAGTTCACGAAGCAGCCCTTGTATGTAGCTTCCGGAGACGCCGGGCAAGACCTGTGTTAGCTCATTAAGAGAGCACCCATCGCGGATGTTCTCCTCAATGTGCTTCAGCAACAAAGCTCTGTTCGTGTTCCGGTCCAAACCGCGTTTGCGCGTGTAAACGCCCTTCCTACCCGCCATGACATAGAAACGTCTACAGAGTACGTACCGAGTGCCTCTGCCCCTGCCGATGCTCTCGACGACTCCACGCTCCTTGAGATTCCGTAACGAGTGTTGCAGACCGGGCGGCACTGTCTCTTCGCGGTGCACAAGGTCCAAGACGAGAAAATCGTGGGTGCCAAACGACGCAGTCGTCTCACGCCCCACCTTCTGGAGAAATCGCACGAAGTTGGGATCTTGCACTTGGCCGTGGAGAGTAAGCACGACGCCATAAGCATCAGTTCCGGCGAAAGCCGGCCTAGGTTTTCCTTGCTGAATGCTCTGTTCGAACATCAGGTTCATACCCTGTCCAGAGCGCTCGACCAGACCACACTTGGCGAAGACGTCGGCAATTCGGCGGTTTCGGGGCGATTGACGATCCAGAATGTTGTCAACCGTGATGCCAACAGGGAATCCGCCCGGGCTTTCCACCACGAGTCGTCTAGGGTATTGGCGAACAAATACGCTTCCTCCAAGCTGGTAATCGCGATGGCTGACCGCGTTCAGAATGGCTTCGCGAACTGGCCGTTCAGCGAACGTGGGAACGTCGAACACAAAAAGCCCATCCTGGTATTGCTGGAGATCGTTGCGGAGGTTGATGATGCTCCACAAATCATCGTAGAAGCCGAAGAACCCATGCCGGTACTCTTTTCTCTGCTGGGCTGGACCTGACGCATCGGAGGACCGATACTCGAACACTACCTCCCCTTGCTCCAGGTATTTTCCCAGCGTGCGTCTTGTTCCAAAGAGGATTAACGCGGCATAGGTGACGCGGTCATCCACGAGGACCTCTGCGTCACGGAGCAACTGATCTTGGGAAAGCGACGCGAGGCTATCGTTCTTGGACTTCTCGATCCATCGGCGCCGGAAATCTTCAACGGCTTGTGTGTCGAGGTCTTCTATAGCGGCGCCTTTGCATATGTCTGCTGAGAAATCGTGTCCCGCCTCGGCGAAGATGTTTCGGAGCTTGTCCTCGGACATCGGAACGAGACTGTCACCTTCGCGCGACCAGTAAACGCCCTTGTACTTCACGCCGGTGCCCGCTGGCCGAGAGGGGACTTCGAAGACTAAAACACGGCCATCCCGATGAGCGATCTCCCGGAAGTGAATCCGCAGATGAAGGTGTTCCATGAGGGTCCTACACGTGTCTTCCGGATGCTGGAACACCTTCGTACCGACGATTCTTCTGGGGCGTCTATTAGTTACGCCTAGGATCATTCTACCCCCACCCTCGTTGGCAAGGGCACAGCAGTACTCTGTCAACTTCTCGAAGGAATAGGAACTCTTTGCCTCTTTGAACTCGCAATGCTCTCCCTCCACCGCTCTGAGCCATTCTTCAAGCTGGTCCACGAGGGGAGCGCTTGCGCCTTCGCTCTCCAAATTCATGATGGTCTTTGCCTACCTTCCATTCCCCAGCTCCTTCAGGTTTCGTCTAATCTGTTTCTCGAGCTTCGCACCCTCAGCGAACTGTTTCTCAAGCTGCTCCGTCAGTCTCTTCATCTTCTCGTCAAATGGCTCACCGTCGTCTTGGACTGCCTCGGCACCAACGTAGCGTCCGGGCGTGAGTACGTGGCCGTGCTGACGTATTTCGTCCAGCGTCACGGATTTGCAGAAGCCTGGCGCGTCTTTGTACTTCTTCTTACAGTCTTTGTCACCGCGCCAGGCATGGTAGGTGGCAGCGATCCTCGCGATGTCCTCATCAGTCAACTCCCGATGCACGCGGTCGATCATCGCGCCGAGCTTTCGGGCATCCACGAAGAGAACTTGGCCGCGCCGGTCACGGAAGCGGCTGTTCTTCTTTTGGCGAGCGATGAACCAAAGGCAAGCAGGAATCTGCGTGTTGTAGAAAAGCTGCCCCGGCAAAGCAACCATGCAATCCACAAGGTCTCCCTCAACGATATTCTTGCGGATGTCGCCCTCGCCGGATTGGTTGCTGGACATGCTGCCATTGGCGAGAACATACCCCGCCATACCGGTCGGGCTCACGTGGTGGATAAAGTGTTGTACCCAGGCAAAGTTGGCGTTACCGGCAGGCGGTGCGCCGAACTTCCAGCGTTTGTCCTCACGGAGTCGTTCGCCGCCCCAGTCGCCATCATTGAAGGGGGGATTGGCCAGGAGATAGTCGGCCTTGAGGTCGGGATGCAGGTCACGGTGGAAACTGTCCGCAGGCTCTGGGCCGAGGTCGGCGTCAATGCCCCGAATTGCCAGGTTCATCTTCGCGAGCTTCCATGTGGTGTGATTGGACTCCTGGCCATAAATGGCGATGTTGCCCACTTTGCCACCGTGTTCTTCGATGAACCTTTCACTTTGTACGAACATGCCCCCGGAGCCACAGCATGGGTCATAAACTCGCCCTTTGTAAGGTGCAAGCATCTCAACTAGTAAACCCACGACGCAACGCGGCGTGTAGAACTGGCCGCCCTTCTTACCCTCGGCACTGGCGAACTGCCCGAGGAAGTATTCATAGACACGGCCGAGGATGTCTTTGGAACGGTTCTCTGCGTCACCAAGACCGATCGTGCCAATTAGGTCAATGAGTTCTCCCAGCCTCTGCTTGTTAACAGCGGGTCGGGCGTAGTCCTTCGGCAAGACACCTTTGAGGACCTTGTTGTCGCGCTCGCTAGCGACCATTGCATCGTCAATGAGCTTGCCGATGTTCGATTGCTTTGCGTTCGCCTGAAGGCGAGGCCAGCGAGCCTCTTTGGGCACCCAAAAGATGTTGGTCGCGACATATTCGTCGCGGTCTTCCATTACCTCGTATCGGGCTTTGGGATCTTTAACATACCAGTCACTCTTTGGATCAGCGGCTCCTCGCTCAATCTTTGTGCGGTGTTCTTCGAAGGCGTCAGAGATGTACTTGAGGAAAATGAGGCCGAGCACTACATGTTTGTACTCTGCCGCGTCCATGTTGCTGCGGAGCTTGTCCGCCGCTTGCCAAAGCTTGGCCTCAAAGCCGAGCGTCGCGCCGTTGTTGCGGTTTCTTGCGCTGCCCGGTCTTGTTCTTGGAATGGTCCTACTGGTTTGGGTCGCCTTGGTGGTTCGGGTCGTATTGGTCGTTAGGGTCGTTTTCGTAGTTGGGGCTATTCTTCCAGTTTGAGTTGTCTTTGCAGTTTGGGTCATTTTTATCCTCGGGGGCTAATCAGAGAGTTCAGCCTTGAAAGCTCAGTCTCGGTCGTGCGGTGACGCGCGACCCGCATCCAGACACAGGATCGCGATAGATACCGTAAGCATATGTGATGCTATACCATGTGCAGTCAGTGAAGCAATTGGTTTTTGGAGGAGACGATGAAGGCTGTGGGGTCCGAGCGTCGGAGGAGTTCTAGCAGTTTAAGGAGCTTGGAGAGTCTGACAATGAGAGCGGCCCTGTTGATAAAGTGCAATCTACTTGTGTTCTTCGGAAACGACGCTGCCCGTGCGCAACCTCAGAGTTCTCTTAGCCCTGACTGCGAATCGCGGGTCGTGTGTCACCATCACCACGGTTCTACCTTCGCGATTGATCTCCTCCAACAACTCAACGATCTGCTCGCCCGTCTCCGGATCCAGATTGCCGGTGGGCTCATCGGCCAGGACGATCTCAGGATTGTTCGCAAGCATACGAGCCAGCGCCACACGCTGCTGTTGACCTACACTCAGTTCGGAAGGCTTGTGGTCGAGCCTGTCGCCGAGCCCCACTTGCTGGAGCAAGGCCAGAGCCCTTTCTTTCTGAGAACCATCGCTCAATCCCGCCAGCACGAGTGGAATCTGAACGTTCTCCAACGCGGAAAGGTAGGGCACTAGATTGAACGTCTGAAAGAGAAATCCTATCCTTTTCCCTCTAAGGCTTGCACGTTTATCCGAGGAGAGAGCGTAAAGAGATTGTCCGTCTAGCAGAACCTGTCCCTCGGTTGGCGACAGCATCCCGCCGAGGATGAGAAGAAGGGTACTTTTCCCGCACCCGCTGGGACCGACCACGCACAAGAAATCGCCCTTCGGGACATCGAGCGTCACACTGCGCAGGCCCATTACGGTCCGACTGCGACCATCATAGGTTTTGGTAACGGCTTCCATTCTAAGCATTGATCATATCTCCTGAAGAACGGCACTCGGGTCCAGATGAGCTGCTCGTCGGGCTGGGAAGTAACTTGCGACCAGGGCGATGGCCAGGGAGAGGCCCGTACCCCAGATCGCGAGCGACCACATCGGAAGAACCGGAATTCCGGCGAGCCTGGGGCCAAGAGTCACTGCCAGCACCGTACCCAGCGCGTAACCACCGAGTCCACCTGCGAGTCCGAGAAGAAGCGCCTTCAGGAGGAACATCCTCAAGATGAAAGAGGTGCCTGCTCCCAAAGCCATAAGCGTGCCAATCTCCCGCCTGCGCTCAAACACATTTGCGTACATGTAATTGGCGATACTGGCTCCACCCACCAGGACGATGATCGCCACGAAAATGAGAGAAAGCCTCGACATCATGCGATTCGTCTTGATCTGTGTGTCCACTACCTGCGTGACGGTGACGACCTTCGCGTCGGGCAGCAGTCTGTTAATCTTCTGGACCAAACCCTTGGAGATCTGATTGCAACACCCGACTATCTCGATCGCGTTGAGTACGGATCCCTTGCCGGTGAGCTCTTGAAGCGTATGCAGGTGGACGAAGATGCGAGAGTCATCTATTGTTCCAGTCTGCGGCAGGAGGGCAATGATGTTGAAGGGCTTGCCCAGCAGCTTGATTGTCTGACCTTCCTTGAGGCTTAGTACGGCAGCAACATCCGCTCCTACGAGAGCGTCCGTGCTACCAAGCGTGTCGATGACCCTTCTTCGCACCAGTGTTTCTTGTGCCGGAGGGACATTGCCTGTCGGAGTTGCGACTACGCCGCAACCCTGAGGACGAGAGAATATGCCCGCACCCTGCCAGGCAGCCTTGGCCTGGAATTCACTCTTGGGCAGTATTCCCGTCAGCGTGAATCGTCTTCCTTCTATTTCTGCCGGGACGGAGAGCTTGGGTGAGAGATTGTCCAAGCCCTGTATATCTGACGACGACAGCCGGGTAACGTATTCCTCCGGAAACTCTTCGTCCTGTAGATCCGCACTATAGTAGTCCTGAAGAGAGGCCGATTTGGGAAGAATGAGAATGTTGGCGCCGAGGGCGTCCAGCTCCTTAGCCACGGCCTTCTCAGAGTAGAAAGTGACGTTCTTGATAGACACGATTGCGGCGATGCCCACGAGGATAGCCAGAAAACTTGTGGCCAATTGATTCTTGCGTTCGAATAGTTCGCGCCAGACGATTGTCCTCAGGTGCACGTGACGACCTCCCGTTATTTCGGACAACAACTCGACTTACTGCCTGAACCACAACCGCCGGAGCTGGCCGTGCTGAGCGCAGTCACTAGCCGCGCCTTGTTGGTCGCGCCGTTAAACTTGCCAAGGACTGTTCCCGGAGGCGTCATGAACACAGTGATTGCTTCGCTACTCTTAGGATCTACCTGGAGCTGCCCCAGAAATTTGGTCTCAGCTACGTCTGTCGGGTTTAGCATGACTATCTGGGTGAATTGGGCGAAGCGTGGGTCTGCCTTGAAGTCCGTAACACCTTTCAGAGCCGCGTCTTTGGAGTTCGACGAAGCGTTTTGGACGCACAAGAGGACAAGCTTGCCATCCTGAAGCGCCCTCAAGCAGTTCTCGGCGCAGGGACTGACGAATGCTTCCATAAGCTGTTTCTCTTCAAAGCTGACAGGGAACCCCCCGGTAACCGCCCCATTCGGGGCCAGAACCAGAACTAGCGGGGTGGGCGCCCCCTCGAGCTTGAACTTCGCAACGATCCCTTTTTCTGTGGGGTCTGCGATGTTGACTTTGGTTGAGTTGGCCTTCTTGCGGACTTTGGTTGTGGCCACGTCAAAGAGTTTTCTCATCTTCTGGGTCTGCTCGTCGTCACTCTTGTAACAGAAGATAAACAGATACTTCTTTGCTTTGGCCGCGCTATCCATGGCGGCGAGGCCTCGGCCCTTCGCCCCCTGGCCTGTAAGCTTCGTCTCCTTCGCGGCAGGTTTCTCGGCGGGACTCTTTTGGGCTCCCATTGCCGTGAAACCGAATGCGGTAATCAGAACCACGACTGCTGCTGTAACTAGTTTCTTAACCACGGGTGTCCTCCTTCACTTTTCGCTTTGTGCTCTGCATAGTTTTTCAGGATCAAGCTTGAGGATCTTTTTTAGGCGCCTGGCATCCTCCCGTATCTTGGGCGAGGCTGAGGCCGATCTGCAGATCCAGGCAACAGCGTCTCGTACCTCTCGGGGTGCGTCTCTGCCGGCCAGCCGATAATGCATCCAGCGCCCATCCTTTCTTGCCTCGACCAGACGGGCTTGTTTCAGAATGGACATATGCTTGGACACCGTGGAGGGCGCCAATCCCAACAACTCGATAATCTGACATACGCAGAGTTCGCGACCTTCGAGCGCGAGTAGCACTCGCACTCGGTTTTCGTCGGCCAACGCTCTCGTAGTGATCATAAGGGTAAACATGGATACCTCCGATAATTCGCCAAACAACGAATTATATCATTTCGCGAACGAATTGTCAAGCAACGAACTCCAGTTCACAGGGTTCCTGGCTTGACGCAAGGGAGGCAATGTGAACAGAAGAGTTGTCGCGCCCTATTCGCGGAAGTACCTTCCCTTGAAGTAGAGCGACACGTTCACCAGACTGATGAGCACCGGCACCTCTACCAAGGGACCTATTACGGCTGCAAACGCCTCGCCGGAGTTTATTCCAAACACTGCGACCGCGACGGCGATGGCGAGTTCGAAGTTGTTGCTCGCCGCGGTGAATGAAAGTGTGGCGGTTTTTGCATAGCCGGCGCCGAACCTTTTGCCCATGTAGAAGGAAACCAGGAACATCAGTACGAAGTAGATGAGTAGCGGCACTGCTATTCGTGCGACGTCGAGGGGAATTCTTACGATGTATTCACCCTTGAGAGAAAACATCACCACGATGGTAAATAATAACGCTATTAGAGTTATTGGACTGATCCTGGGGATGAACTTCTCTTCGTACCACTCTTTGCTCTTGGCTCTTATGAGGGAAAAGCGGGTGATTATTCCCGCGAGAAAGGGGATGCCCAGGTAAATGAACACGCTTTTCGCTATCTGGACTATTGTGACGTTCACCACGACTCCGCGAAGCCCGAACCAGGTTGGGAGTATGGTGATGAAAACCCAGGCGTAGATCGAATAGAATATCACCTGGAATATTGAGTTGAAGGCCACCAACCCCGCGCAGTACTCGGTATCGCCCTTGGCAAGATCGTTCCAGACAATGACCATGGCGATACAACGCGCCAGGCCGATCATGATCAGGCCGACCATGTAGTGGGGGTAATCTCTGAGGAATATCACGGCCAGAGCGAACATCAAGATGGGCCCGACCACCCAGTTCTGAACCAGGGAAAGCCCCAGCACCTTGAAATTGTGAAACACGTCTCCGAGTTCCTCGTATTTCACTTTCGCCAGGGGCGGGTACATCATCAGAATGAGGCCGATGGCAATGGGAATGTTGGTAGTGCCGACTTGAAATCTGTTCCAGAAATTCACGACGCCCGGATAGTAGTATCCTCCGGCCACGCCGGCTGCCATGGCGAGAAAAATCCACAAGGTCAAGAACCTGTCCAGGAACGACAATCGCTTCGTTAGGCTCTCAGACATCGCAATCTCCTCCGGCACGTTTCCGCCGCATCGCTGGCCTTGCACCACAACGAAACGGCGAGTGTGCGATTGGAAAGAAACACACCTTTGTCATACACTCTACTGGATCACGCGCTAGGGGACCACGTGAAAAACATACGCCAGACAGAAATAGACTCCGACCACGATGAAGACCACGCCGGTTAGCCGACTTACCCACCACTCTATTTGCGTGAGCTTATTGAACGCCTTGGCGAGCGTTTGAACGCCCAAGGCTATCAGGATGGCGAAGAGAAAGACCGGTAGCCCCGTCCCTAACCCGTACACGGCGGGGAGGGCGATGCTGGAGTTGTATTTCACGGAAAGGGGAATGAGGCTTCCGAAAAAGAGCGCCGCCGAGACGGGACAGAACGCGAGGGCGAAGACTATGCCCAGGACTCCCGCGCCCCAGATTCCCCACGATTCTGCTCGCTTTTGCACTCTCTCGCTCACGCCCGAGCCTGGAAGGTTGATCCGAAGAAGTCCCAGTAGAACCATTCCTACAAGAATGAGCACAATACCGAGAATCTTGTTCATGTATTCCTGAAGCACGTTGGACACGCGTTGTATTGACATGACGCTTGCCACGATCAGAATGCCTAGCAACACGTACGTCAGCATCCTGCCCAGCGTGTAGAACAACCCGGTCAGAAAAACCATCCGGGCTCGTTCGATGCGCCTGCCGATAAAGGAGACCGCGGCCACGTTGGTGGCTAACGGGCACGGGCTGATGGAGGTGAGGATTCCCAGCCAGAAGGCGGAAAAGACTCCGAGGAGGAAACCACTCATCTTTTCTCTCCGAGGTAGGCCGAGACTTCCTCTTGGACGTACTTGATGAAATCATCTTTTTCGCCCACGAGCTCCCATATCTTCTCCAGATTCTTCCACTCAACCTGCTTCCCATTTTGCATCTTCACGATGACCAACGACTTTGTGTAGAGCTTATAGTCGCTCACAAAATGCTCATTACCTGGTTCATCCGTATTGACGACGCGCCATTCAAGCCAGCCGTTTCTCAGGGCTTCGCCGAATCCACTTTGGATGGCTTCGGCACTGTAGGCCTCGAGCTTCATGCAAGTGGGGCACCGTTGCGTTCCGTGGAAATAGTAGGCCAAAACCTTCTGAGTCGATGCGGGGGCGGGCTGTTGCGGCTCAGACGACTTCGAGCGTTCGGAGTTCAAAGCGACTGATTGCGGGCCTGCGGGCGCCGCGGACTGTTTCAAGGGGGTGGAGTCTGTCGGTCGCCCCCCCTTCTCCTCGGACACACGCGAGGTCGAATCGGACTTCTGTGTGGTTGCAGGCAGTTTGTTGGTGGTGAGGTCTGCCGCTCCGTCCGGTCCGGTTTGTGCTGGTTCACTCTGCGCGGCCTCGCGGGCAACGGACCTGGACCGCACTTCGTCCGAAACCAGGTATGCGGCAGTGGCACAAACAAAAATCACGAGCGCGAGGGTAACGATCGTTTTGGGTTTCATGTTGTCCCCATCAGGAATCTTGTTTCAGTTTCTCTAATAGCCCAATGACCTGCTCCGTGGAGAGTGCCTTTCCGACCGAGACGACCTTTCCGTTTATTATGAGTGCGGGCACGCCGAGCACGCCGCATTCGGCGATGCGCCTCGGTTCGCGCACGTGTTCTACCTCGGCGGCCACGTTGAGTTTCGTGAGCGCCGACCTTACATTGGACGCCAGCGCTTCGCAACTGGAGCAACCCATACCTAAGATCTTTATCGAGAGTCCTTGCGGCTTCTCTTCAGGTACGTCCTGGCCGAGGTAGCGGCGATACTCTCTCAACAGCGCCCTTGCGTATTCGGCACGCGCAGCATCGGGGATGTAATTGTGTTTTCTCGCCATTTCTACCAGCGCGGTTCCCAGCTCGTCGGAGGGCTCCTTGCCTGATGCTTTGAGCTCGCCGAACACTGAGTTGAGCCCCATCATGCCGACGCTTGTCCCCGCGATCGTGATCGCCTTGATGTCATCGTTAGGCATTGCCGGTTCCCGGGCGGGCCTCGCGTATCAATTTCTTGATCTCCTCGACATTGAGGATTCTACCAGAAGACTTGAGCTTTCCATCAATTACAAGGCCCGGCGTCATCATCACGCCGAACTTCACGATCTCGTCGATGTCAGTTATTTTTGTAACTTGAGCCTCCGCGCCCGGCTCGTTGCCCGGTTCCTTGCCGAGCTCCTTCACTGCGGCTTCAACGTTCTCCGCCAGCTTCTTACATTTCGGGCAGCCTGGGCCAAGAACCTGTAGTTTCATTCCATGTCCCTCCTCGTTTAACGCTCAACGTCTGACTCGCGGAGCACGACTCTTACGGAAATCTTCTAGACCCTACGGGTACGGCCAGGCTTCAACAACGCCGCTTGCCTGGTGATTCGGCGCCGGAGCGCCTCGGTCACGCAGGGCATCGCCTTCAAGAGGCACGGCAGCGCAAGCTCATAGATCATCCTGGCGCCCTCCTTGCGACGCTTCACTACGCCCGCCCTGAGGAGAACGTCCAGATGCCTCGATGTCGTGGCTTGAGTGCCGGGCACCATTTCAACAAGCTCGCACACGCAGTGTGGCCGCTTTCCAAGCGCCTCTACCATCGTCAGGCGCGCGGGATGTCCGAGGGCCTTGAAGATCTCGGCCCTTGCGCTTATGAGCTCCTGGTTGTGCATATTGACTCACTCCTTCGACCGGAGTCCGATCACAGGACAATGTTGAACACGTACCCGACCACCAGGATCCCGAGACCCACGACGCCGGCGAACGTCACGATGAGCGGGATCTTCAGCACCTTGCGCAGGATGATGAATTCCGGGAGTGACAGCCCGATGACCGACATCATGAACGCCAACACCGTGCCGAGCGCCGCGCCCTTGTCCAACAGCGCCTGCACCACTGGAATGATCCCGGCGGCGTTGGAGTACATCGGAATACCGATAAGCACGGCGAGCGGAACGGACCACCACACTCCCTTGCCCATGATGGACGCCATGAAGTCCTGCGGGACGTAGCCGTGTATGCCTGCCCCCACCGCGAGCCCCGCCAGCACGTACGGCCAGACCTTACCAACGATATCTTTCACTGCTTCGCGGCCGAACCGGATCCGATCGCTCCACGTGAGCGGAGTTTCTTCTGTGACCCCTGCCACGCCCGTAGTCTCGTAGACCCACCCCTCGACCCAGCGTTCGAGATGGAGCCTGCCGATCACTCCTCCCGCAACGATAGCGATGACCAAACCTGTGCCCATGTAGAGTGCCGCAACCTTCCATCCGAAGAGACCGAACAGCAGCACCAGCGCAACCTCGTTTACCATGGGCGCAGAGATCAGAAACGAGAATGTGACGCCCAAGGGGACGCCCGTGGTTACGAAGCCAATGAAAAGCGGCACCGCCGAGCAGGAGCAGAAGGGCGTCACTACGCCCAGCAGGGCGGCCAGCACGTTGCCCGCGGATTCGCGCTTCCCGGCGAGAATGCGACGGGTGCGCTCCGGGGTGAAGAACGAGCGCACGATGCCCACGCCGAAGACGACCACGGTCAAGAGCATCAAGACCTTGGGTGCATCAAAGACGAAGAACTCGATTCCAGACGCCAGGCGGCTGCCCGCGGCCAACTTGAGGAGGTCGTAGGTGAACCACTCGGCGAACGCCCTCAGATGTCGGTAGACAAGCCACCATGCCGCGGCCCCGAGCAGTATAAGCAAAGCGCGAGGGATCAAAATCCGCTTCTCTTGCGTCGCCATTGTTGCTCCTTCGCAAAAAGCCATAGCAATTATGCAATATTGCGTTGGAGTTGTCAAGAGTGCGGATTGAATCACAATGAGAATGCTCGGAACGCGCTCGTTGCTGAAAGAACGGAGAGGGCCCGAGGTAGCGCCGACAATCTACGGGAGACTTGAGAATGTGTTTTGCTCTCTCCTTGAACAAGTGAGGCCGGTAATATACAATCGCCTGAAACGCACGCCTGGTCCGAGTGGATGGACGGTACTCGCTCAATGTCATGACATGAAGGCACTGCGCATGATTGGAAAGACCATCTCCCACTACAGAATTCTCGAGAAGCTCGGCGAGGGTGGAATGGGTATTGTCTACAAGGCCCAGGACACCAAGCTTGACCGCGTGGTCGCGCTCAAGCTCCTGCCTCCGGAGTTCACCCTAGACACCGAGGCCAAGAAGCGCCTCATTCAAGAGGCAAGAGCCGCATCCACGCTGAATCACCCGAATATCTCCACCATCTATGAAATCGGTGAGGCTGGGGACGCCACCTTCATCACGATGGAATGCGTTGAGGGCGGCAGCCTGACGGACAAGATCCACTCAGGAATGTTGAGCCTTGACGAGGCCATCGGCATTTCCCTACAGGTCGCCGAGGGATTGCAGGAGGCGCACGACAAGGGAATCGTCCACAGGGACATCAAGAGCGAAAACATCATTGTGACGACCAAGGGCAAAGTCAAGATAATTGACTTTGGTGTGGCCAAGCTCCTGCGAGGATCGGAACACGCAGAGACGGGACAGAGAATAGGTACGGGCGCCTACATGTCGCCTGAACAGCTACGCGGGGAAGAAGTCGACCATCGGGCGGACATATGGTCTTTCGGTGTTGTTCTCTATGAAGTGTTCACCGGACATTTGCCCTTCGAAGCGGAGTACGAGCAGGCATTGACGTACTCCATCCTGCATACAGATCCCAAACCCATCTCCACCTTCCGTCCAGACTTTCCCGAGATGATGGAACACATTGTTCGCAAGGCCCTCCAAAAGAACAAGAACGACAGATATCAAAGCGTCGGCGCACTGATTGCCGATCTCACTGCCGTTTCCCGGAGAAAAGCCTTACTCGCGGTCCTGCCGTTTGAGGACATAAGTCCCGGGAGGGACAACGAGTATTTCAGCGACGGGTTGGCGGAAGAGTTGATCCTAAACTTGTCGCGCCTGAAGAACGTACAAGTGACTTCCCGCACGACCACAATGCAATACAAGGGGACAAAGAAGGACAGCAAGACGATAGGCAAAGAGCTTGGTGTCCGGTACATCCTGGAAGGAAGCGTGAGGAAATTTCGGAACGATCTTCGGATAACGGCGCAGCTTGTGGACGTTGAGGCTGATGCGCAGCTCTGGACGGGGAAGTATGGAGGAACGCTGGAGGAAGTGTTCGACATTCAGGAGCAGGTATCGGAACAGATCGTTGACGCGTTGATGGTAAAATTGTCACCCACGGAGAAGCTGGTTCTCGCCAAACGCCCCACTCAAAATGCCGAAGCCTTCGACTACAATCTGCGAGCGAGAAACGCTCTCTATCGCATGACGAAGAACGACGTCAAGTCTGCCATCGAGCTCTTTGCAAGGGCCATAGAGCTCGACAGTCACTATGCAGCTGCGCATGCAGGCCTGGGTGAAGCTTATGCGCATCTCTATGCGAACTTTGAACGGAAAGAGTCGCACCTCGACAAGGCCGTTGAAGCTTGCCTCAAAGCTCTGATGTATGACGAGACGTTATCCGAGGCATACGCCGCTCTCGGAATGGCTTATTTCGATAAACGGATGTTCGATGAAGCACTGATGGCAGTGAAGAAGGCGATTGAGTTCGATCCGGGCAGTTTTATCGCCTATTGGATACGAGGGAGAATCTACCACATCACCGATCGAGATAGAGAGGCGATTGAACCTTACAAGAAGGCCGTCGAGCTCAACCCTGATTATTATGTGGTCCACATGGATTTGAGAACGGTGTACGAAAGGCTGGGGGAGATGGACAACTATGCCGCGGCCGTCAAGGCGGAGCTGGAAGTCTATCCGCGATATTTGTCCCGGTTCCCCCAAGATCCGCGTGCGCATGTTTTCTATGCCGTTGCCCTGGCTCGGGCGGGAAGAAATGAGGAGGGTAAGGCAGAAGCCGCCAAGGCGATTGAGCTAAATCCCACAGATCCTCTCATGTTGTACAACACGGCGTGTTTCTACGCTCGAATCGGAGAAAAGCGTCTTGCGCTCGATACACTGAAGCATGCTCTTCGTGCAGGCTTTGGGGAGTACGAGTGGCTCGCACGCGATCCCGACCTCGACAGCGTCCGGGGTGAACCGGAATACACCGAATTGATGAAGAGAAAGTGACTCAACTGAGAGACTGAGCTGGTGCGGCGGTCGGGCTTGGAAATGCGTCGGCAGGTTGAGGCGCTTTGACCCAGCGGAGCTGCAGGTTCGAGTCCTACCTGGGGACGTGCCGATCGTGCAGCTGAGGTGAAGCGGGTGCCGTCTACTTCTTGGACTCCGGGGCCTTCCGGCGGCTCGGGAGGACGATGCCGTTGCGGTTCCAGCGTGCGACCGCGGCGAAACTCGGCCAATCGCGCCCACCCGCCAGGTCGAGGCCGAAGTGGCTGGCGACCTTCTCCACTCCCTGCCGGAAACGATGTCTGCCTTGCGCCGAATTCATGTTGGCCGTGACTGCCAGACTGCACTCAGGGGCAAGACCGCGCGGCAGGGCACCGCGACCGAGACAGAGCAGCGCGATTTCGGCGAGCTTCGCATTGAGCTCGCCAGTGCCACGCCGGTAGGCCGGTGACAGCGGCGCGCGGATGCTGTCTACGCCGTACGAGTCCATCATGTCCAGCTCCATGGCTCCCACCAGTAGCCCGCCCAGCGAGCGCCCCAGTTCGTATTCGTAAACCGCTCTGTCTCCGAAACGCGGCCGGATGAAACCCAGGGCGAAGCGCTGCTCTCCCATCAGCGGCGGATGGTACGGATGCGCTTCGGAGATGGTCATTATCCACCGTGCATATGATGACGTGAACGAATCGACCTCGGCATAATTGAGGCGGTGCATGAGAGTGGATGCGGTGTGGACGCCCCGGCCGAGATCGAGCCCCCCTCCGAGGTTCATCTCCCTGTATTCCGAGTGACAGATGGAGTTCAGGACGCCCATGGTGAGACCGAGCTGGAACGCGGTGCTGTCATCACTATCGCGGTCGGGGGCGATCGCCTCCGTTCGCTGGGCAACCGGCCCGACGTGGGAACGCCGGGCCACGAACAACCCAAGGGCGATCGCACCCAGGCACGCCGCGATCACGGCGTAGACCGCCGGCCGTTTCCAGAATGACGCTCGTCGCCGACGCTGCGCCGGCTCCTGTCCCAGGCAGCTCTGCACGAGATCCGCCAGTCGGCACAGATGCTCTTCCATCGGCGGCTTCAGCGCATCCAACCAGTGGATCCCCGCCAGATGGAACTTCAAGTCTCCTGTCGGCACGTCCCTTTGGAGCCGGAACGGCACGACAACGACCCCGTTGTCCAGGGCGGATACGACCTCATGCAGCACGTTGTGCGAACGATCCGAATGCACCGAGAGGACCAGGACCATCACGCGGCTGCTCTCGATTGCTTCGAGGATGGTCTCTCCATAAGCCCCGGGCCGGCTCACGTCCCTCGGGGCGATCCAGCATCGGATTCGCCGGGCCTCGAGCGCATGGCAAACGGCTTCCGCAGTGTTCTTGTCTTCCGTGGCGTAGCTGATGAACGCGTCGTGCGCCATGGCGTGCTCCGATCGCCTAGCCCCGAAACTGTCCCACTCATGCTGACACGGAACAAATCCTCGTGTCGGCGGCACCCCACCTGTAGAAAGTGCTACGATTAATGTCTAGCTCCTCCAGCGCCCGCCTCACACCAAGCCGAGCCGCTGCACCAACTTCTTTGACTGACGTACCTATATAGCGACGCGGTATAGCGTCTCGTCCCCCCTTTCATTGAGGTGCAATTCCACACTGCACTGGGGACAGAGAAGATCCTATCGTTTACCGATGAAGCCTTGAACAATCTAGCAGCGCGTGGGAACGAACCAGAGAGCGAGCATTATCTGCCCTTGTGTTAGTCTTGGTTGACAGTGAAGACCAGCAAGATGTTGTCAACGGCTGTGATGCAATCAGCTACTATATCACATGAGTACGCCCGTGTCAACGCTATCCCGGTGACTTCGCTGCCAACGAATGCAGCCTCACGCTCGGTGAAACGAAGACGGCATTCGCGTGTCACCACTTGGGGATCGGCGAGTACCTGTAAGCCCTCACTGTCGCGTACGTATACTATGCTGCCCTCTACCATGGTCTGTAACTCATCAAAAAGGTGATCGTGCTCGCCTTGAGTGGAGCCCAAAGCACCGAAGCCGGCTAGTTGTTTTTGAGATTTTGCGGACAAGTCACGAATAGCAGGAAGTAAAGGCGGTAATCGCGGGTCTTGGGGATTCGCGGCCGGCTCGACTAAACGTGAGTCTGCTGTAACCTAGGCAACTCCCGGATACAGGAAGTTCGAACATCGTCCAACGAGGGGAGGCAGGCTGTATAGTCGAGGGTCCGTAAACGTCCCGAGGTGACGCTTGGAGCGGTGCGGAGATGGCAGCGCCAGAAAGTAGCGGGTGTCATGGCGGCAACGACGTCACTCTTCACCAAGGGCTTCCAAATCGGCAAGATCCCTTTTCCTGCCTGCCGCGCGCTTGTTGGCGATGAATTGCCTGCGCCCGATGAAATACACGGGAGTGTCGCCGTATCTGCCCTATACCTTGCCTGAAAACGCTTCTTCCGACGTTACTCCAGTCAAAGAGGTCATGATATCTACTCTGACCGGAGCGACCCCAAGCTGTATTACCCTGTCAGGATGCAAGAAATCCTCCGCCGTCAGCCCAGCGGACTTGAATCCGAACCTTTCGAGTGCCTCTGCAATCCTTCTTGCGTTCTCAGGTTCCGGTCTCACAAGAACGTCGAGATCGCCTGTGAAACGAGGTGCTCCGTGGAAAGCGAGGGCGTAACCGCCCACTATGACGAAGTCAACCCTGAGTTCGTTGAACAACGACAGCAGTTCTTTGAAGTCGGAGACAACTTCCATAGAATCGCCTGCGTAATCGGTCTACGGTTTCTACTCTTTGTTGAGGGGATCTGCTCAACCAATAGCTCAAGTCATCAGTCGCCTCGGAGGACTCTTTGAGGCTAAGCTTCTTAACAATCTTCTCTATCATACCAGTATCGTATCATACTCTGAACCGAAGTGTGAGATGAATCTGCCTCGAAAAACGGTGTCACGGTTCCCGCAGATGACTCGGAAGCTAGCGACGACTTCTCGACTCTTCTCTGCGGTTCGAATACTGGCACATATGGGGAGCAGGGCAGAGAGCGGCGGGAAAAGGTGCGGTTTTCTACGTGAATTCAGGGGTCCCTAGTCGGATGTACCCCCGGCGGGAGATCGTCGTCAGAATGCCGCAAAAAGCGGGGGTTGGGAACGACAGAATCAATTCTAGCAAATCGTCCTCACCCACCAAAGCAAGAGGAGCCAGCGCGTGGCCAGCCCCTCGCTTGTACTCATTATCTCAGGCAAGCAATTACCTGAACATGCTCTTGACCCTGCCCCAGGTAGTCTCTTCTACTGCAGTCGAGCCGCAGGCAACACCAAAAGCCCCGACCTGTCCGCAACCAGAGTAGTTTGCACAAGGCGAAGTGCAATTCAGATGGAAGTCGCCACCGGCCGCATCGCAAAACTGAGGATCAAGATGGGAATCCGCAGACGGCTCAACACACCCGTAATTCTTCGTATTGTTCCACACATCATTGCAGTACATAGAGGGGGTCCCATAAGAACACGAAATGCCCGTCAAGTTTCCCGTGATGATGTTATTGGAGATAACTGGCACATAAGCCGCGGCGACGGAAACGCCGGTACCCCTGTTGTTGACCACGGTGTTTCGAGTGAACTCCGTGTTTCCCCACAGACTGACAGCGCGATGACAGTTGGTGAACAAGTTCTCCGCGATATAGGCAGTACCGGCACCGATGATTCCCCCACTATAAGGAGTACCCAAGAACCTATTTCGAATCACCTGTGGGGAACATGCCTGAATAACAACATCTTCGTCCATGTTGTTGATGAAGGTGTTCTCTTGAATGAAGGTGTTTGATGAAAGAGTGATCACCCCTCCGCCACAGACTGGATATGGGGGTTCTACGTACGTGGAGTAGTTCTCTTGCATGAGGTTGTTCTCTATGGTCATGTTGGACGTCTCGTCGCAGCCAATACTCATGCCCGCGATGTACTCAAGTACGCACTCTGCAACAATCCCCACAGACCCCCTGGAGAAGATTCCGGCTCCGTTTGCCGTCTCGAACGTTCCGGGGTAATCCATAAGCTCGCCGTTCCGGATGGTGAAACCTTTGACCACGACCCCCGGCGAAGCGATTTCATCCAGAAGAATACAGCGCCCCGTATTCGTCCCGTCGATGATCGTTGCGGAGCTTCCTGATTCACCGACCAGCAATATCGGAGCACCGACAATGATGTGTTCCTGGTACGTACCGGGAAAGACCAGCACGCTGTCCCTCGCCTGGGCCAGGGTAACGCACGCCTGAATGGTCGTGCAATCCCCGCTTCCATCCTGCCTCACAAGCCAGGTGCGGGCGTCAGATGTGGACGGAGCCAGGAGCAAGAGAGAAAGCAAAGAGAGAAGCAACATGGGAAGAGCTGACTTCATCATGCCTATCACCTCTCGGATTCCGCCTTAGGCAGGCAAGAAAGCAGGAAGTGAGCCTGCGCGCTGAGTCCTTCGAGTAGAAAGATAGCGTGGGATTTCTGTCCTAATTATATAACACTTGAGGTAGGTAAGACTATTCCTCTGTGCTTGGACGGCTTGTGTCAGGTAGATCCGGATTTCCTCTGTGCCTGGCTGGACAGGCCTTAGAGTTGAATCACCCTAACTCGCCTGGGCTGCCCGCACGCAAAAAGTTCTAACGTCGTCCAGCAAGGGGCCAGCAGCGGCGACGTGCGCTGGTGCATCCACGCTCGCCCCTGTGACTATCGCCTGCACCCAGCAAAGCAAGAGGGGCTGGGACTTGGGCGGCCCCCATTGTGACCTACCCACTATTCAGTATCTCAACCGAGTTTTACTTGAGCAAGACCATCTTGCGCGCTGTCGTCTTGCCCAAGGATGTCTCAAGCTTGCAGACGTAGATACCTGAAGCTACGGCCCTCCCAGATTCATCCTCACCATTCCAGGTAGCGTAGTGGGTACCTGCGGAGGCGGTCTCGTTGACGAGAGTCCTTATCAGTTTTCCAGAAATATCGTAGATCATCATCGAGACTCGAGCTCGTTCATTCAAGCTGAAGTCTATCCGAGTCACAGGGTTGAACGGATTGGGGTAGTTCTGCACTAGATCGAACCGGGCAAGTTCGGGCACTGCTTCGGCGCCTACATGGCTGGCTATGCTGAAGGGGGAGTCACTGACGGCTTCCCCGCTGTTCAGCGAGGTGTCGTAAGCCACTATCTTGACGACACAACTGTCCGAAGGCGTATCCGGAATCGTCCAGACGTAGGAGGAATCGTTCTGCTGCCTCGTCACGATTGTGTAAGGAAAGCTATCCCCGTCGTCCACGGAGTAGTAGATACTGACCGAGTCAACGCCAATGCCGTCTGTAGCAACCCACCGAATAGTGTCGATGGAGCCTGCGTAGAAAATCTCGCCACCATTCGGTTTCACTACTGTTACCTGCGGTGGCGTTGTGTCGGCCTGGCCATTGTTGTGGTACGTATCGACGAAGCCGTTCCCTGTAACGGTGTAAGCTGCCCCAGGCTGAGGACTAGCCTGGATTATGATGGTCCCTCCAACTTTGTCCCAGCCACTCACGGGTGAAACTCCCGCGCCGGTCTCCGTCCAGTACGTCTTCACACTGTGATTATGCAGTCTGGTCAACACTGCCGACGTAGGGTGTCCGTAGGAGTTGCCATCGCCCACAGAAATCACCGCCACCTCGGGAGTGGTGGCATTCAGCCAGGCGTCGTACGAAGAAGTGGCGGAAGCGTGATGATGGACCTTGTACACCTCCACATCGCCGACTTCCGGCCCCACGGTTGCCTCCACTGCCGGGCTTCCTGTGAGGTCGCCCCCCATTACCTCGTCGAAGTTGCCGTATGTGATCTTGAGGACCATGGTCTTGGGATTCTCGTCGGAACCGGTGACAGAGTAGACTCCGGCCCCGTTAAGGTCCACGCACTTGATGTAAACTGGGTTGGCGGAACCGGCATCAAGAGTGACGACTTGATTCTTCGCCATGGTCTGTCTCTTACTGCCCAGGGCATTCACGTACGCCGTGTACATCGTGGTGGTATAGGAATAGCCCCTGTCGTATCCGGCAATGTTTAGCACGACGCTGGACGCGAGAAGATCGTCCAGGCAACCGATATGGTCTGAGTGATAGTGTGATGCAAAGTGATAGTCGATGCTCGTTATGCCGAGACCCTTTACGTAGTTCACAAATGCCGAACAGTTCGTGTATGTACCGTCGTCAACCAGCACCGTCTGACCCAGTGGGCTGATGATAAGAGCCCCATCTCCCTGCCCAACGTCAACGTGGTGTATCTGAAGCTTTCCGTTTCCCAACGCCGCAAGCGCGCATGGCGCCCACAGAACCAACAAAACGACAACGAAGATTCGTGGGAACGGCGCAAAAAGTCGCTTGCCCAGAGATAGGCTTCCGTCTTTGTTCATGTCCTCCGTCCTTCTGCAGGGTTGCGTTCCAAACAAGCCACGGCTTACGCAACCAAATCCTTCCGTCAAGTAGCCCTGGCATGGGCTGCAAATTGTGACCTCTGCCCCCACATTCGTTTGCAGATTCCAAGGCCGCGCTCACTCTGCCTATGTAACGTATGATTATATCACAAGATATGGCGGGAAGCCAGAGACTTGCTGCCCCGACGGTCAATAGAGTGAGGCTTCGTCGGGCTGGAAGGGTGCCGGTCAACTGTGCCGAAACCTTGCAACCGGCGAGAATTGCCTGGGTTAGGTGGTTTCGTTCAGCCCCGAATGCAGCCTGCGGCTAGCAAAGCAAGAGGGGCCAGCGCGTGGCCAGCCCCTCGGTTGTATCCATTATCCCAGGCAAAGCCGCAGTCTCGACAGGGAAAATCTGAAAAAGGAAAGTAGAAAAACAGAGAGTTTATTTGGTCACGGCTCCCGGCAAGGTTGAAGAGCGAGACAGCGTCAGCTTCTCTTTTCTATTTGGACCAGGAGCCGTTCGAAAATGTACCAGTGGAAGGGATGGAAGGTGTACCAGTAGATATGTCCGAAGAGAGTCCTCGTGTCATAGTAAGCTTGGACCGACAGGCGATTCTTCTCCCCCTCCGGATCGATCCTGAACTCAAGCCACGCCCGTCCTGGAAGCTTCATTTCGGCGCGTAGCAGAAGCCTGCGGTGCGGGGTCAGCGCTTCTACGCGCCAGAAGTCGATGACGTCGTTCACGCGCAGAGTGGACGAACTCCTCCTTCCCCGCGCCGTTCCCACCCCCATGAGCAGGCTGTCCAGTACCCCACGAAGGCGCCACATCCAGTTGACGTAAAACCATCCCTCTTTGCCTCCAATCCGGCAGATTGAGCGAAACAGCGCGAAGTCCTTTTTCCCGGTCAGGAGGGAATAGTTTGTCGAGTAGCGTGGGGTTTGTTTGAGCTCGTGCAGCTTGACGGCAAATGCGTGAGCCGGCGGGTAGGAGTTTGACCACCTCGTGTGCACGGCATCCTGCTCCTCCCTGGCCATCGCCTTCTCGATTGCTTCGCGATACGACAGGGGTGTGAACGGCAGGATGGTTCTAATTCGGTTGTCTTCGCACACGACGTCGTTCCGGAGCCCTTCCATCAGACTCCTGACGATCGGAGCCGGTACGGGCGTCAGGAGTCCGGTGAAGTACGCATAGAACCGGACGCTGCTGAATAAAGGCCGGAGGAAAAGACGTCTCTTGCCCAGGATGTCGGCCAGCGTCCTCATCATGGCCTCGTAGGTCAGTACGTCCGTGCCCCCGATGTCGAAAGAACCGCCGGCAGTTTCGGATACTTCCAGCGTGCCCACCAGATATCGAACGACATCACGGATACCGATCGGCTGGCAACGCGTGCGCGTCCATTGGGGGAGCAGGATGACCGGAAGCCGCTTCACGAGGTGGTGGATGATCTCATAGGACGCGCTGCCGGATCCGATGATAATCGCCGCACGTAGGACGGTCGTGGCGACCTTCACGCTGCTTTGGAGTTCCGTCGCCACCATCATCCTGCTTCGCAAGTGGGACGACAGGGAAGTGCGAACGTCGCCGAGTCCACCCAGGTAGATGATGCGCTGCACCCCGTTCTCCTCGGCTGCCTGCCGGAAGTTACGGGCATTGACGGCTTCCCTGGCCTCCAAGTCTCTGGAACCGAGCAGCATGGAGTGCATCAGATAGTAGGCCGTGTGGACGCCACGCATGGCGTCGTTCAGGGTCGCCCGGTCTGCGGCATCACCCACGGCCACCTCCGCGCCACGCCACCGCTCCTCTTCCCCAGTAACGGCCGCGCGAACAAACACCCGCACTCGATAGCCTCTTGCCTGCAGTTCCGGCGCCAGCCGTCCACCGACATAACCCGTCGCTCCGGTCACAAGAATGGTGCCGATGGAAGGCACCGGTTGCGAGCAAAGCACATCGCAGAAGCGTTCAGTATCCTTGGCCATGATGGTTCATCTTTCGGTCGGACCTGCCCTCACTAGTTCTACCACATTGGTTCTACCACATTTCAAGTCAGTATTGGCATGATTTTGAGCCCCACTGAGCCCTACTGAGCCATCGCTTGAGGCAGTCTCATTGAGGGGTTGACAGTTCGAAGGGGCTGACAATCTGGGTCGTAGACTTCCAAATTGAGGCGCAAAATGGAAGCGACATTGTGATTTTTCGCTGACTTTCTCGACAATTCGAGTATTATTCGGTCAAGACGATGGAGAGATTGCCCGCGGGAAAAAGGCGGGGAGACGGAAGAAGAAAAGAAAAAAGGGCAAAAGGGGCACAAGGAGAAGAGGAGAAGAAAACGGGAAACGGAACGCCAGGAAAGGAGAGGTAATGAGTCATCCGAAAATGACGGCGGTTCTTCTGCTCGTCTTGGCCGTGTATGCACCCTTGACTTCGCAGGGTTCAAGCCGGCGTGATATGTCTCAAGCCGCGCAAGTGCCCTCACACACTTACACGCCGGAGACATCTGACACATCTGAGACGGCCCCGTTGCAATCCCTCACCCTGGAAGACGCCTGGCGCATCGCCCTCTCGAACAATCTCAGTCTTCAGCAACAGGAGACGTTGCTTCGCCAGGCCGGGGAGGAGCTCTCGATTCAGAAGGCCGGCCTCCTGCCCAGCCTGAGCACAATTGCAACCTACAGCTACACGTCTGAGGTCGCCACGTTCCGGGTGCCGATTTCCTTGCCAGGCATTCCTCCGATCGAGATCGAGGCGGGAACGAAGAATCGTTACGACGTGGCCGCACAGATTGATCAACCCCTGTTCACGGGGTTTCGCACACTCAATCTCGTCAAGTCCGCCTCCGAGCAATTCCGCGCGCAGTCCGCACAAAAAGACATCGTTTCGAACCAGATTCTCCTGCAGGTGGGTCTTCTCTATTACCAGATGCAATTGGACTATTTGCAGCAGAGGGTACTCGAGCAAGCCATACAGCGCGCCGACCACCACCTCGAGAAAGCGCGCAGTTTCTATGCGGCCGAGCAGGCGACGGCGTTCGACACTCTGGAGGTGGCCAATCGGGAGCTGCAGTTACAAAGTCAATTGGAAGAACTTCAGGATCTCCACCCCATCCTGGTCTCGAAACTCGTGCATCTGCTCAACCTCGAATACACGCCGGACGTACCCGAAATGTCGTTGGAGAACGCCGACCTTACGCTTCGTGATTTGAGTGAATATCAGATCGTGGCGGCGGCGAATCGACCCGAGCTCAAGCAGATTGAATTCGCGCAGCGCGGGCAATCGTTCAGGGTCAAGGCTCTCAAGTCCGCGTACTTTCCGCAACTCTACGCCAGCGCCTCCTATCATCGCGCGAGACCCGGTGTCAACTACTTCCGAGACGAGTGGATGGACTACTACACCGTGGGCTTGAATCTCCGCTGGCAGTTGTGGAATTGGAAGCAGGACCAGCGGCAGGTGGAGAAGGCCCGGCTCGACTGCGAGCGTTTGGATTTGCAGTCTCAACAACTCCTGCTCGACGTTCGCCAGCAAGTGACGGAGGCGTTCCAACAGCTGCAGGCGGTGAAGCAGCAGATCGAGCTTCAGCGACGGCTCGTGACGCAGGAAAGAGAACGCTATCGAATCACGAAAGAGAACTACGAACAGGGTTACGCCACGTCGCTGGATTTGAGCACGGCGGAAAACACTCTCACCTCCGCCGAGCTTACGCTGAAGCAGGATTACGTTGAGTGGCTGCAGTATCGATTGCAGTTGCAGTTTGCCACGGGGAAGATCGGGAAGGAATCGCCGGGGATTTAGCGGGGCGCCATGGCCGTGTAGGAAAATGCGTAAGAACTGCCCGAGACGCCACCTGAAACGGAATGTAGCGGAGAGAACATCGAGATGACCACTCGGGAGGTAACATGAAACACCTGCTGTGGACGGCGCTGTGCGTTACTGCAATTCTGTCCCAATTTCTTATCGGCGGATGCGGGGACGATTCCAGATCCTCGACCTACACGGGCGTGCTGGAGGGGAAATCGATTCAGGTGCCGGCGCTCACGGGAGGAAAAATCGTGAGCCTGCTGGTGGATACCGGCGAGGAAGTGGCGGCGGGAGCCAGGCTGGTCGTAGTGGACACGACAGAGCTCGTCTTGCAGCGCAGACAGTTCAGCGCGTCCCTGGAGGACCTGAGAGTCCAGAGGGAAATCGCCGAGACCAACCTCAAGCGCTCGAAAGCAGACATGGAATACGTGCGGCAAAGAGAAGAGCGCACGAAAATGCTCTTCGAGAACCAGGCCATGCCGAGACAGAATCTGGACGACTTGCGGAACGAAATGCAGCGCGCTCAATCCGCGTTTGAAGGCGCGCAGCAACAGGTCCGGAGCATCGAAGCGCGTGAGAAGCAGTTCGAGGCGCAGGTCGAAACGGTGGACAAGAGGATCTCCGACGCCGTGATAACCGCTCCGATCGAGGGACTGGTGAGTACGCTTTACTACGAGGTCGGCGAGGCCGTTCCATCGATGCAGCCCGTGCTCGAGTTGATCCACGTGAGCGAGCTGGACGTGAAGATATACATTCCCGAAGAAGCATTGCCAGACGTGAAACACGGACAGACAGTGAAGATTCGCGTGGACGGGGTGAAGGAGGACCTGGCGGGACGTGTGAGTTGGGTGAGCCCCAAAGCCGAGTTCACTCCCAAGACGATTCTGACTCCCGAGACGCGTGCTTCGCTCGTCTACGCGGTGAAGGTCACCGTGCCAAATCCCAGGCGCGTGTTGAAACACGGGATGCCCGTTGAAGTGACTCTGTAGCTGAAGTATTTCTCATGAATGCCATTGAGATAACGGATTTCCGGAAGCGATACGGCCCGATAGAGGCGGTCAAGGGCGTTTCCCTGTCGGTGCGCGGTGGGGAGCTGTTCGGCCTGATCGGACCCGACGGAGCAGGCAAGACCACGCTGATGCGCGCCATTTGCACGCTCCTTGTTCCTGACCGGGGGACGATTCTAGTCCAAGGCCGTGACGTGACGAGAGAAACCATGGCCGTTCGAGCGCTGCTGGGCTACATGCCGCAGCGCTTTTCGCTTTACCAGGATCTTTCCGTCGAACAGAACCTGCGTTTCTTCGCAGATCTCTTCGGCGTACGGCATGCGGAGCGCGAGCAGCGCACCGAACAGTTGTATCGATTCTCGCGCTTGGCTCCCTTCAAGAAGCGAAAAGCCGGGGCCCTATCCGGTGGAATGAAGCAGAAGCTCGCCCTGTCGTGCGCGTTGATTCATACGCCGGAAGTACTGATCCTGGATGAACCCACGACGGGTGTAGACCCTGTCTCGCGCCAGGAGTTCTGGGAAATCCTACGGTCGATTCAGGGAGGGGGAACGACGATCTTTGTTTCTACGGCGTATCTTGAAGAGGCCGATGAGTGCGACCGCGTGGCATTGATGCACGAGGGAGAGATTGGAACCGTCGGTCCTCCCAAGGAGGTGAGGGCGGCGTTCCGCTGGCCGCTGTATCAAGTAACCGGAAAAGACGTGCGCGCCCTGAGACACTTTCTTGGCGCATTGCCCCAGGCGCGAGGCACGCAACTTTTCGGCGACACGGTTCACGTTGTCTTCGAGCGGGAACCGACGGGTTCCGAGTGGCAACAATGGCAACATGATTCTCGCGGCAATTTGGAGCGATGGGACAATCAAGCGCCGAGCATGGAAGACGTTTTCTTTGAGCTCATCGGCAAGAAGAAATAGAAATGGAGAACGTACTCTCCGGAGTGTCCGACTACGACATGTCTACTAACACTGAAATCGCCGTGAGTACCACGGATCTCACTCGGAAGTTCGGCAACTTTGTGGCCGTCGACAGAGTCGGCTTCGAAGTGCACGGGGGCGAGATTTTTGGATTTCTGGGAGCCAACGGGGCGGGCAAGACGACGTTGATACGCGTTTTGTGCGGCCTGCTTCAACCTACAAGCGGGTCTGCGACCGTGGCCGGATTGGACGTTTACGGACAGAGTGAACAAATCAAGCACAAGATCGGCTACATGAGTCAGAGATTTTCACTCTACGAGGATTTGACAGTCGAGGAGAACATCAAGTTCTACGGCGGCATATACGGACTGAGGGAAAGGCAAATCAAGGACAAGGAAGAGAAAATTCTCGCGGACGTTGGGCTTGATCCGTACGTACACAGTCTGACGGCCTCGCTGCCTCTCGGATTCAAGCAGCGGCTGGCCCTGGGTTGCGCGATGCTGCACGATCCTGCAATTTTGTTTCTGGATGAGCCGACCTCGGGCGTCGACCCAAAGGCGCGTCGCGAGTTTTGGGACATTATCCACGAGACTTCGCAGGCGGGCACCACGGTCCTGGTCACGACCCACTTCATGGAAGAAGCCGAATATTGTCACCGCATTCTCATCATGGATGCGGGTCGCATCGTCGCCCTGGACACGCCCCGCAATCTAAAGAGCCTGTATCGGAAAGAAAGTGTGCACGACGTGTTCGTGACGCTGGTTCGAAGAGAAATGGAAGGAAGAAAAGAGGGAATGGTAGAGGTGGAAGGACGGGGAGAAGGAAAGAGAGGGAGAGAGTGAGCGGGGGAGCGGGTCGCATCCTCGCCATCGCGAGGAAGGAATTCTTTCACATCATCTATGACTTCCGCACGCTGGCCATTGTTTTCATAATGCCGGTGCTGCAATTGGTCATCTTCGGCTATGCGCTGAACATGGAGATCCAGCGCGTGGACATGGCGGTCATAGATTTTTCTCGCTCGACCGAGTCGCGCCATCTGGTGCAGGAGTTCAGCGGTAGCAGGTTTTTCCGTCCGTTCTATTACCAGGGGCCGGCGTCGGGGCTTGAAGATCTTTTCAAGTCGCGCAAGGCTCGCGCGGCCATCGTCATTCCAGTCGATTTCGAGACCCGGCTGCGTACCGGCACCAGCGCGCCGGTCCAGCTCCTGATCGACGCCTCGGACGCCAACGCGGCGACGCTCGTAGACATGTATTGCACCCAGGTGCTTCTCGGTTACAACGAAGGAAGGGGAGTGAAGACTCTCGCGCCGTTCGACGTCCGCAGCGCCATCCTCTTCAATCCAAACCTGAAGAGCTCGTACTTCTTTGTTCCCGGCATCATCGCCATGATTCTAGTCATGATTTCCTGCCTGCTGACGAGCATCACAATCACGAGAGAGAAAGAGACCGGAACCATGGAACAGATCCTGGTCTCTCCTGTTCTGCCTCACGAGATAATTCTCGGCAAAGTTCTGCCTTACGTGGCGCTGGCCTTTGCCGACGCTTCAGTGGTGGTGTTCATGGGTCTCGTGGTCTTTCGCGTGCCGTTCGAGGGGAGCTTCCCTCTGCTGATCGTGCTCACGACGCTCTACATTATCACGGCATTGAGTCTGGGGCTTACAATCTCGACGCGGGTCCGCACCCAGCAGGTGGCAATGATGATCGCCCAGGTGGCGACGATCCTGCCAACCATCCTGCTGTCCGGCCTGGTTTTTCCCATCGCGTCGATGCCGGCGTTGTTTAGGTATATCACGTATGTCATACCGGCTCGGTACTACCTCTTGATAGTGCGCGGCATTTTTCTCAAGGGGAGTCTACTGGTCCATCTCATTCAGCCGACGCTCTTCCTGTTTTGCATGACGCTTTTTCTATTGATCATTTCCGTGCGTAGATTCAGCATGAATCTGGAGAGGTAGGATGCGGCGCATCGCTCAGGTGATCGACAAAGAGTTCCGGCAAGTGCTTCGCGACAAGCCGATGCTGGCGATCATCTTCATCGTGCCTATCGTGCAGCTCTTCATATTGGGCTTTGCCATAACGACGGAAGTGAAACACGTCAAGTTGCTGGTCGTTGATCTGGACCGCAGTAGCGTCAGTCGCGAAATCGTGCGAGAGTTTGCTCACACCGACAGATTCGATCTGGTCAGTTACGCAAGTGACCTCCGCGAGATACGGCAGAAGATGCGCGCCTGGCAGGTCCAGATGGCCTTGGTGATTCCGCCGCGTTTCGCCGGGCAACTGCAGCGAAATCTCAAGCCGGAGCTTCAGGTGGTAGTTGACGGAGTAGACGGTAACACCGCCGGCGTCTCGCTGGGCTACGCGCGGGGCATCCTGGCGGAGTTCGGCGCGACCTACGCGAAAGAGCACATTGGCGCAGGGCAGTCCATGCGGGTGCGCCCTGTCACGGCGGAAGAACGCATGTGGTACAATCCGGACCTGAGCACTCAACAGTTCATGATTCCCGGAATAGTCGTGGTTCTCCTGACGATCCTCCCCATGATGCTCTCGGCCATGAGTCTGGTCAAAGAGAAGGAGATAGGCACGCTCGAACAGCTCATGGTGACACCCTTGAAGAGACACGAGCTTCTCGCAGGGAAGTTGATACCCTTCCTGCTTCTCTCCTACGTTGAGCTCGGCATCGTCATGACCGTTGCAATTCTGTTCTTCAAGATTCCGATGAACGGGAGCTACGTGCTGCTGGCTCTTCTTGCGTTCCTGTACTTATTCACGACGCTAGGGCTTGGTATCTTTATCTCCACGGTCGGCCGCTCGCAACAGCAGGCGATGTTCATCGCGTGGTTCTTCATGGTCTTCATGATAATGCTCGGCGGCTTCTTCATTCCGATCGAGAACATGCCGTCCGCCGTTCAAAAGCTGACTTACATCAATCCCATGCGCTATTTCATTTACATAATCCGTGACATTTTCCAAAAAGGGTCGTCGCTTCGATTTCTCGTAAGAGACGTCATCCCGATGGGAGTATTCGGGCTTCTGATTTTCACGTTCAGTGTGGTAAAATTTCAGAAGCGCGTAAAGTGACGATAGGAGGAGGACAATGAACTTCTTTGATGTCTGGCTGTTGCCTCGGGTCTGGGTTGGAGCCGCTTTCTGCGTGGTCGGTCTTCTATTCTTGATGAAGTCGTGGGTGAGCAGCACCGTTCGGCTGGTGTCTCTCGTCGTGACATTCTTCGCCTTTGGCGTGGTCCTGATACTGCCCCTCGGCCATTTCGCGCGGGGAATGAGCATACATCCGAGCCCCGTCTGCATTGTGACCAGACCGTTTGAGTTCCTCAACGCCGGCCGTCACGTTCCAGTAATCTTTCTATCGATACTGGCCTTTGTCGCGGTATTCACCATTCTCGGAAACAAGCTCTTCTGCGGATGGGTGTGTCCCGTCGGCGCCGCTCAAGAGATTGTCCACCGAATACCGCTGCCCAAGAGACTCAAGATCAAACTCCCTTTCGGGGTGACCAACGCGGTTCGCTTCCTTCTCTACGTCGTTTTCCTGGTTGTCGTCTTCACTGCCGGCCTGAGCATTTACGGCTACTTCAATCCGTTTGAGTTTCTTTTCTGGGAATTTCAGCCTCTGGCACTTCCGGTTTTTCTAGCGATACTGTCTTTTCTCGCAACGCTGATCGCGGCCTTGTTCATATTCAGGCCGTTCTGTTACCTGATTTGCCCTCTCGGTCTGGTGACGTGGATTCTTGAGCACCTGTCCGTAGTGAGGGTCAGGGTGGATAAGGAGAAGTGCACAAATTGCAATCTGTGCGTTGCACTGAGTCCGTGCCCCGCCGTTCCTTCGATATTGGAGGATCGAAAGTCGAGGCCGGACTGTCATGCTTGCGGCCGTTGCATCGAAGTCTGTCCGGAAAAGGCCCTGGCGTTCAGGGCGGGGAGGTAACCCATGATGAGTGAGAAAGACGAGACTAGAGCTACTAAGCGAAAACGCGCAGTCGATGTCCTCATAGCCATTGCCCTGCTCGGCTCTGTCTGGGGTTTCCTGGAGGTCGTCCTGGGTGGGGCCATCAAAGCAGCGGGGCTTCCTCAACGTGCGGCCATCATGACAGGTTTAGGGATGGGCGTAATGGGCATTGCGCTTGGCGCCTTCAGGAGACCGCTGATGCTCGTGGCGATTCCGATAGTCGCGGTTCTCTGTAAGCAACTGGTGGTCCCGATTCTTCACGTGTCGATTCTGTGCAAAGCAAACTCCTGCCTGGCCGTAGGGTTGGACGGCTTTGCTCTTGCTGCGGTAGCCGGGATTGCAGGCCGGAGAATGGATAAGGGCTACACTATCAAGGTCGTGTCAGCCGCGTCTGCTGCATTGTTGGTGCGAGGCACTTTCTACTTTATGGGCATGAATCTGGCGCCGTGCGCGCACCTTCTGTCATTCAACCGGGCCGGGGGGTTCGTCTCGTTCATGGCGTACAACGGTCTTGCGTGGGCGGCCTTCTCGGCGCTGCTCTTCCCGGTCGGTTACTGGATCGGGGCGCAGCTCAAGGAGCCGGTCCTGGTTCTGGGCACCAGAAGGCCCTCCCTTTACTACGTTGCTTCGGCAGTTGCGGTGATCCTCTGCTGGGGAGCAAGCGCCCTAGCCATTTCCTCCGGGCTGTAATCCTGTAAGCGAGCTGTAACCTTGCAAGCGGTGCCAGGCAGGTCATACCGACCGTTGCCTGTCCGGCAATCTGAGGCTTGACGGAGACGTAGCATGGCCGAGAAAGATGTTCGCTCTCCCGATCCGAGGTCTCTCGAAGAAGAAAACCGGCGACTGAAGCGGGCCTTGGAGGAGCTTACCATACTCAACGATCTTGCCCGCGCCATCAGCGCTTCGCTCAGCTCACAAGACATCATGAACACCATTATTCGGCGCTCTCTGCGCGCCGTCCATGCCGAGCAAGGTGTGATTACACTCGTCGGGCAACAGCCGAGAGATCCTACCAGGACACTCGTGCGTACGATGGTGAGCTCGAGCGAGCACCAGCCTTTTCACATCAACGAGTGCCTGTTGGGATGGATGCATCTCAACAAGAAGCCCTTGCTCGTGAACGAACCGCGACAAGACGAGAGATTCAGGGGCATCGTCTGGGATGAGTCAATCAGTTCGGTCTTGTGTGTACCGCTCCTGGTCAAGTCTGAGTTGAAAGGACTTCTCACAATTTACAACAAGCGTGGAGGGGAGCGGTTTAGCGAAGAAGACCAGCGTCTGCTTGCGATCATCGCCGCTCAGTCGGCGCAGGTGGTGGAGAACGCGCGTCTGTCAGAAGAGGAGCAGGCGCTTCGTCGCATGCAGGAAGAGGTGAGACTGGCCCTGGAGATTCAGATCGGCTTGCTCCCGAAGGCCTCGCCGCAGGTTCCAGGCTATGATATTGCCGGCGTGAGTATTCCTGCACAGGTTGTCGGCGGTGACTATTTCGATTTCGTGCCGATACACGAGACCAAACTGGCCGTTTCTCTCGGCGACATTTCCGGCAAAGGGCTGCCGGCGGCGCTTTTGATGGCGAACCTTCAGGCCACGATTCGAGCACAGACTCTGTTGCGGCTCTCTCCGAAGGATTGCATGCAGCGCTCGAACTCGCTCATGTTCCAGAGCACGGATTCCCGGAAATTCGCCACTCTGTTCTATGGAGTTCTGGACGCCGAGAGGCACGAGCTTTGCTATTCGAACGCCGGACACGAGTGGCCGTTTCTTTTCGGCACAGCGAAAGACCCTGCGCGACTTGAAGTGGGAGGCATGGTTCTGAGTTGTATGGAGAACTCCCAGTACGACGAGGCCGTCGTTCCTATCAATCCGGGGGACTTGCTCGTAATCTTCTCCGATGGAGTGACGGAGGCTGCGAATGAAAGCTGGGAGGAATTTGGCGAGCAGGGCCTTGCCGCGGTGATAAGAGAGAATTTGTCGGAGACTTCACGCGGGCTGATCGAGAAAATCGTGACCGCGGTAAAACGTCACGCAGGGAATCTACCGCAAACGGACGACATTACTCTTGTAGTAATCAGAAGAGAGAGGGCGTGAGCCCGGGGCGATTGCGGGGAGGAAGAAGGAAGCGTACGAATGGCTCGAGAGAGCCGTCGCTGCAGGGTGGAGAGACTATCAGATGTGCCAGATCGACCCGTGGCTTGAGAATGTGCGTAACGACGAACAGTTCAAACAGGTGATGGCACAACTGAAAGGGAAAGTGGACGAGATGCGTAAACGCGTGGAAGAAATGGAAGAGGAATAACCATGGAAGGAATGCGCAAGGCAGGCAGGGGTTTTCCGGGGCGCAGCGCACGGATTCTGGTTTTCGCGGTCGTCGTGCTGGTTCTGGCAGTCTTCGTTCTCGTCGTGGAAGGTTGCGGTAAGAAAAGCGAGAAGAAAGTCGAGACAGAAGGAACAGAGGCACGAACGCTCACGATAAAGGGGTCCGACACCATGCTGCCCTTGCTTACGGCCCTGGCGGAAGCGTATCAGAAGATACACGTGGACGCGCAAGTCTCCGTCGCGGGCGGTGGCTCAGCCCTGGGAATCGCGGCCCTGCTTGATGGTGCCACGGACCTCTGCATGTCCTCGCGCGGACTAAACGAAGAGGAAACCAAGAAGGCCGATTATCGCCAGACTGCCCCCCAGGACGTTGTGATCGCACGCGACGGCGTTGCCGTAATAGTGCACCCGCTCAACCCCGTGAGCGAGCTCACGATCAATCAACTGCGGCAGATCTTCAACGGCAAGATCAAGAACTGGACGGCAGTGGGTGGACCCGACCAGGCCATTCGCGTGATCTCACAAGACTCTGACTCCGAGACTGCCGCATTCTTCCAGGAACGTGTGCTTCAGGGGGAACACTACAAGCACGGAATCCAGCTGGCGGCGTCCAGCGCGGCGGTTGTTCAGTCCGTGAGCCGGGAACTCTGGAGCATCGGGTATGCGAGTTATGTCTTCACTCAGGGAACAGAAATGAAGATAATCGGTCTGAAGAAAGACTCTACAAGCCCTGCCGTATTGCCCGCGCCCGAAACGCTGCTTGACGGCAGTTACGCTCTGGAGCGGCCGCTCCACCTCTACGCCGGCAAGACGCTCGACAGCCTGACGCTGGACTTTCTTGAGTTTGTGCTCTCCGTCCGGGGTCAGCGAATCGTCAAGGAAAACGGGTTCGTCCCCGTGGGTCCGCGACCGGCCTAGAGTGGCGACGCCCCGATTATCCCAGCCCTCCTTTTATGTTGACCCAGGGGCTATCTAATTGTAACGTTTTCACATCTGTTCTTTCACAATCTGCCGCACCGGGCTCGCGTTGCCGGACGGCAAACATTTTGGCCCTGAGGAAGTGCTTAGCTGGCTTGCGATCTGAGCCAAACACGGTTAGCTCCGAAAGGAGGATGGGATGCCCAATCGCCCTCGTCATGCCAGGCTTCTGTCACCGCTGCCTTGTCCTCTACTTCGTTTTTTGAGAACAAGGAGGGTAGTGCCGAGAGACTTTCCCCCGCGGAGTTTCTCGGCAAGAGTTCCATCCCTGCTGTTTCTTGCCTGCGTTCTTGCTGCTCTCTTCTTTCTTGTTTCCACCTCTCAGGCCCAGAGCCAGGCTGCCGTGACGCAAGCCGAGGAAGTCCCGGCTCAGGCGACCGATCTGGTTCAACCTGCGCCGCCCCCGGTTACAGACCTGAGAGCCATTGATACTCCCAGCGACGAGGGTGGTTCGATAACTGTGAGGTGGACCGAACCCGCAAACGCCGAAGAACTGGGGCTCACGTATCAAGTGCTGCGCTCCGACAAGCCCGACGGTGGGTACGCGCCGGTGGGTCAAGCTGGAGCAGGCGAGCAAGAATTCGTGGACATGGGCCTCACTGACGGGCAGGCATACTACTATAAAGTCCGTTCAGTGCTCGGCGCGGGTGTCGCGGAGTCGGAAGCTACTCGGGCAGCCCAGGCCAAGGGCAATTGGTTCAGGTCTTACAGGCTCAACGCACTCGTGCTTCTGGTTGTTTTCTCTTCCTCGGTGCTCTACTACATCACGCGCGCTCGAAAGGCCAAACCGATATACATTAGAAAAATCGCAGGGCTTGACGCCGTGGATGAAGCCGTGGGAAGAGCGACCGAGATGGGTAAGAAGATGTTCTACATCCCGGGCATCATGAGTGTCGACGAGATACAGACTATCGCGAGCCTGGCGATACTCGGCCACGTCGCGAAGCTCAGTGCCACGTATAACGCCGATCTGGAAGTCCCCAACAAGGATCCTCTCACCTTCGCAGCGGCCCGGGAGACCGTGAAGGAGGCCTATCTCGAAGCAGGACGGCCCGACCTCTACCGCGAAGAGATGGTGAACTACGTCACGTATGACCAATTCGCGTACACGGCTTCGGTCACAGGGAAGATGGTCAGAGAGAGACCCGCCACAAACTTCCTCATCGGCTCATTCTACGCAGAGAGTTTGCTCCTGGCGGAGACGGGTCAATCAATCGGCGCCATCCAGATATCGGGTACTGCCGAGGTCGCACAGTTGCCGTTTTTCGTGGTGGCGTGCGACTACACCCTGATTGGCGAGGAGCTCTACGCTGCGAGCGCCTACCTTTCCAGAGAACCGATCCTTCTCGGAAGCATAAAGGGGCAGGACATAACGAAGTTCCTGTTGATCGTGGCGTTGGGACTGGGAGTCGTCCTTGAGTCCATTGGAATAAAATTCATGTCTGCTGCGTTCAGAATGAAGTGATGCAAGAGTAAATACTTGTGATGAGTTCGCGGAGATGCATAGCGGAGATACCAGGCGCCGCCCGAACCGGGCGGGCAATTGATACGTGTAGGCCATAGGGAGGTTAGTAGATGAAGAGGCAGCTTCCACTTTTGTTGACTTTCCTTGCGGGCACGATTCCCATCGTCGCTTTTTTTGTGCCGGAGAGACACGTGGGTCTTGTGAGCACGACGCTCGATTCCTGGCTGATTATTGTGGCCGGGTTCGCCCTGCTTCTTGGCGTCGTGAACGTCATCCAGATGAACGCAAACAAGATCCACAGGAGATCGTCCGGCTGGCCGTACGCAATCGTTCTTCTCTTGTCTCTTGCGATAATGGGATTCTTTGGTTTTGCAGGTGCGTTCGACATGTTTGGCGGTATTGCCACAAGGCCCGACGGTTCCTCCACGCCGTTTGACTGGCTTTATAAGTTTGCCTTCCTTCCCCTTCAGGGCACAATGTTTGCGCTGCTCGCCTTTTTCATGGCAAGCGCTTCATACAGAGCCTTCAGGGCAAGAAACGTGGAAGCCACCATACTGCTGATAGCAGCGTTGTTGGTCATGTTCGGAAGGATTCCATTCGGCGAGATGGTTTCCAAGTGGTTCCCGCTCGCCACGGAATGGATTATGGGCAAGCCTAACATGGCCGCCCAGCGGGGTATCATGATAGGCGCCGCTCTTGGCGCGGCCTCCATGGCGCTGAGAATAATTCTTGGAATAGAGCGCTCGTATCTCGGTATCGGAAAAGGCGAATAGGGGCGAAAGGAGAATCCGATGAATCTAGAAAGAGTAATGCAGGTTGACAGGCGGATTATCTACCTCTTCGTCGCCATAGGGACTATCCTTCCGATCATTTTTGTGATAGGCCTTCCGGTTTCCATCACACCGCCTGTGCAAATGGCGTTCGATAGAATTGAAAATGAGTTGCAAACAGGTGATATAGTCCTGATGTCCTTCGACTACGGGCCGTCATCGGCTCCAGAGAATGCGCCGATGGCCGACGCCATGCTGAGACATTGTTTCTCGAAGGGAATAAAGGTAGTCGTGATTGCGCTGTATCCGCTGGGCGGTCTTTCCGAAGCGGTGAACGAACTGAACAAGGTGACGGCGGAATTCCCCGAGCTAAAGTACGGGGTTGACTACGTTAACCTGGGATACAAGGACGGGGCCCAGGCTGCCATGAAAAAGATGGCCGAGAACATTCATGAAGTCTTCCCGACGGACGTGAACGGTACTCCGTTGGACCGGCTTCCCATCATGAAGAACATAAGGACCTACAGGGACATGAAACTCGTGGTGAGCCTTGCCACCGGGATAATCGGTGAATGGTGGGCGAATCTTGTGAATGCCCAGTTCGGGATTCCCGTGATCGTCGGGCCGACGGCAGTGTCAGCGCCCAAATACTACGCGTACCTCGAGGCCAAGCAGATGGCGGGTCTCTTGGGAGGGCTGAAGGGTGCTTCGGAGTATGAACGGCTGGTGGTAAACAGATATCCGAAGCTCGGCGAGGTATACGCGACTCCGGGCCTCTACACTGCAACAAAGGGCATGGATGTTCAATCCATCGTTCACTTGATCATGATTGCGTTTATCGTCTTAGGGAACGTCGTGTACTTCACCACAAAACGAAAACCGCGCAAGGCGAGCTAGGGAGGTCACGTCATGCCAAGCTTGGGAACATGGCTAGCAGCGTTTTTTACTCTCTGCATGCTCAGCTTTCTCTATAAGGACAATCCCTTCTTTAGGCTGGCGGAGAGTTTTTTCGCAGGACTTTCTCTGGGTTATTACATCGGCATCGTCATGAATCAGACGCTCAAGCCGAACCTTGTACTTCCTCTCATCCAAGATTTTCACGCCAACTGGAACCTGGTTTTTGCTGCGGGCCTCGGCGTCATACTGTACTTCCGCTACGTCAAGCGGGTTGCCTGGGTGAGCAGGTGGGCCCTGGCAGTGTACGTAGGCTACTACGTCGGCGTGAACATGATGCAGAAGCTTCATGGAGAGGTAATTCCACAGATAGGCAACACCATGCTGTCCCTGAGATACAGCGGCGTTGACACTCTGTCGAATCTCGTAATGGTCGTGGGCGTTCTAGCCGTTCTGATCTACTTCTATTTCTCGGCAGAGCACAAGGGCGTCGTCGGAGGAGTTTCGAGAATCGGAATCTGGTTCTTGATGATCTCGTTCGGTGCGGCCTTCGGCTACACGGTGATGGGTCGTGTATCGCTTCTCATCGGACGAATGGTTTTTCTCGTCAACGAGTGGGCCAGACCCTTGATAGGCTCGATAACTTGAGTGAGGTGGGTGGATCACATAAGTGAGAAGGGGGAAACATGGGTATTGACGAAATACTCGGGGAATCGATCCCGAGACGGAAATTTCTCAAGCGCACAATTATGGGAGGAGCCGTGCTTGCAGGAGCCCCGATAATTTCGAGCCTTTTTTCCGGTGAAGAAGCCTACGCCCAGGAAGAGCCCTTGAGCGGCGTTTTCGGGCGAGAGGAACTCGCGCGAATTCTCAGAGAGGCTCTCTCACAAGGCGGAGATTTTGCCGACGTATACGTCGAGAGAATACTCACGACGACCATCGCGTTCTCCGAGGGCAGAGTCGAGAGCGTGAAATACGGACTCGATCAGGGAGCGGGCGTAAGGGTTCTCAGGGACGATCAGACCGGCTACGCGTACTGCCAGGATCTGAAGCTTCCTTCTGTCATAAAGGCCGCACGTGCTGCGGCGATCATCGCCAGCGGCCCACGGAAGGAGAAGATAGCGAGGCTTTCTGTCCGAACGTCCGGCAATTGCGTGCCCTTTTCCTTGAATTTCCTCGACGTAAAAGAAAGAGACAAGGTCGCCGTGCTTGAAAAGGCAGACGCGGCGGCGCGTGCGGTCGATTCAAGGATCGCGCAAGTCAAGCTGACCTACGAAGAATCGATTGATGATTTCATCCTCGCCAACTCGGAAGGCGTCTTTGCCAGCGACGAGCTTCCCATGGTCTGGATTACCGTGGACGCGATCGCCGCTGACGGGGACAAGAAGAGACCCGGATACGTACGGCTCTCCGGCCGCAGCGGCTTCGAATTCTTCAATCGCAATAGCCCCGAAGACGCGGGGCGGAAGGCCGCAAAGCAGGCGATCACAATGCTAAATTCCAGGCCGGCACCCATGGGAGAGATGCCCGTGGTGCTTGCCTCAGGTGGGGGCGTGCTGTTTCACGAGGCAGTCGGGCACGGTCTCGAAGCCGACTCGGTGAAGAGGCAGACGTCCATGTTTGCAGGGAAGGTAGGTCAGGTGGTCGGCAGCGACAAGGTCACCGTGGTTGACGACGCCACGATCCCGAACTTGCGGGGAAGCTTCAACTTCGATAGCGAGGGTACTCCTGCTCAAAAGAAGGTTCTGATAGACAAGGGCGTTCTCGCCGGCTACATGAACGACCTAATCACGGCCAAGTATCTCAATGTGCCGCCGACCGGAAACGGGCGGAGAGAGACTTATCGGAATTTTCCTCTCGTCAGGATGACGAACACTTACCTTGCGCCAGGCGCGCTTGAGTCGCGGGAAATAATCGAGGCCACGCAGAAGGGCATTTATGCAAAAGACCTTGGAGGTGGAGAAGTCGACACGGCCTCCGGGGACTTCACGTTCGGCGTGAGAGAAGCTTACCTGATTGAAAACGGCAAGATCGGAGCGCCCGTCCTGGGAGCGACGCTCATCGGTAGCGGCCCGGAGATCATGAAGAGGATTGACATGGTGGGCAATGACATTTCTTACTGGCCCGGCACGTGCGGGAAAGGGCAGTATGCGCCCGTGACGAGCGGTGCTCCTACGCTAAGGATCTCGCGAATAACAGTAGGCGGCAGAGAATAGGCGACGCGCCTGGAGGCTCAGAATGTCCAGAAAGAGTTTGTCCAAGTGGCTGCTGGAAAAGCTGGCAGCAGCCGGAGCTCAGCAGGCCGAGGTTTTCATGCAGGAGGCTTCGACGCTTCAGCTCGAGGTGAGAGAGGGTAAGCTCGAGAGAATAAGCCAGGCCAAGACGGCCGGAGTCGGTGTCAGGACCATAGTAAATCAGAAGCTGTCCTTCGTCCACACGTCCGATTTCAGCAAGAATGCCCTCACGCAGACGATCGAGAAGGCCGTCGGGTTGGCGGCGCAAGCTTCTCCGAGTGAGTTTAACAAGCTTCCCACGGAGAAACCGAGAACGACCGTGATGGAGATATTCGACCCGGAAATCGTGGCGATTCCCATAAAGCGAAAAGTGGAGCTCTTGAGAGAAACGGAGGCCGCCGTTCTCAAGTACGATCCCTCCGTGAAGCGTTCGGAGTACGTCGGATATTCCGAGGCCTCAGGAACAGTCGTTGTGGCTAATACCAACGGGCTCTCTTATTCGTATGACGCCAGTTCCTGCCAGCTCGCCGTGGGAGCCGTGGCCGAGAGGGACGGGAGGATGGAAACCGGCTACGAAGACTGGACCGGCTGTTACTTCAAGCGGCTCCCGTCGCCCGTCGAAATCGGCAGGCGGGCGGCAAGAAGAGCAGTTGCACTCCTGGGTTCAAAGCCCGTCGCTTCGCAGAAGGTGCCGGTCGTGTTTGATCCTCAGGTTGGCACGACCCTTCTTGCGGCCCTTGCTCAGGCACTCCGGGGAGACAACGTCAACAAACGGATGTCGTATCTTGGAGAGCGTCTTGGCGAAAAAATAGCCTCGGAACTTGTGACCATTCACGATAACGGAAGGCTGCCATCGGGTCCTTCGAGCCGTCCCATCGATTCCGAAGGTGTGAGCACATCGGATCTCGTTCTGGTCGACAAAGGGACGCTCAGAAATTTCGTGTACGACTATTCCTCCGCACTTCGCGCCGGCAAGAAGCCCACCGGAAACGCGGTGCGAGGAAGCTACAGGGACCTTCCTCAGGTCGGTTTCAGCAACTACTACATGGAGAAGGGCAGTCTGAAGCCGGAAGGCATAATTGCGGACACGACCAACGGCCTCTACGTGACCAAGCTTGCCGGCTGGTGGCTCGGGATAAATCCGGCCTCTCCGGACTATTCGAGCGCCGCAAGCGGCCTGTGGATAAAGAACGGAGAATTCTCACATCCAGTCTCTGGAGTGACCATCGCCTCCACGATCCTCGATATGTTGGCGGGGATAGACGCTGTCGCGGACGACTTGACATTCAACGACGGGACTTGCTGCCCGACCTTCAGGGTGAGAGAAATGGCCCTCTCGGGACCGAGCGTGTAAGAGGGGACTGGGCTTGGTCGTGCCCGAGCGGATGGCTTTGGGTTCCCCGGCTAGAAGAATATGACTGTGACCAGAAGGAAAAGTGGAATCAGTATTCCTGCCGACCACAGCATGTAGCCGAAGAAACTGGGCATCTCGATGCGATTTTCCTCCGCTATCGAACGCACCATGAAGTTGGGCGCGTTTCCGATGTAAGTGTTGGCTCCGAAAAAGACCGCCCCGGCGGAAATGGCCTTCAGAAACGCCCCGAACTGCGCTTCTCCGGCGTGCTCAATCAAGCCGCTCAGAATTCCAGTCACGTGCGCCTCGGGAATCTGAAGCTTACCCAGCGCCAAGTTGAAAAACGTCAGGTAAGTGGGGGCGTTGTCCAGGAAACTGGACATTGCACCGGCGGCCCAAAAATAGTGGGCGGGCGAATTCACCGCGTTCACCAGAAACGCCAGGGCACCCGTGCTGCCGGCTCGCAGAATCATGAGCAGAGGGATGATTGTCATGAATATGCCGGCAAAGAGATAGGCCACCTCCTTTATCGGAAACCATGTGAAGTGGTTGTCGTCTCTCACCTGCTTTGAGGTTGTGAAAAGCGAAAGCGCCCCCATCGCCAGAATCAAGACATCCCTCACCTCGTCCTGAATCTGGAGGTGAACTCCCAGAAACGTGAAGGACGCAGCGCGCCAAGTGCCTGAGAGCAGCACTGCGACGATGATTCCGGCCAAGAACAGGAAATTGTGAGCACCCTCCAGGCGTATGCTTTCCGTTTGTCGCTGCACAGCTTGATGTTGCACCGTTGGATGTTGCGCCAACGCTTCGCGCGATTCCCTCCGGTAGAATAGAGTGTCGAGTGCGTAGAAGAGGCCGAGAAGCACGGCCGTTGCGAGAAGCATGTGCGGAAGAATACTGAACGTCCAGAAGAAGGGCACTCCGTGCAAGAATCCGAGAAACAGCGGAGGATCGCCGAGAGGAGTGAGGGCCCCGCCGATGTTCGCCACAAGGAAAATGAAAAATATGACCACGTGGCTCTTGTGTCTTCTGGAGGCGTTCGCCCTTATGACCGGCCGTATCATGAGCATCGATGCACCGGTTGTCCCCATCCACGACGCCAACACAGTTCCGATGAGAAGAAGTACGACGTTGACTCTCGGCGTCCCCTGAAGTCGGCCCCTGAGCAGGATTCCCCCCGACACAGTGAACAGCCCCCAAAGGAGAATGATGAAGGGTACGTAGTCGACAAGGAAAATATGAAGAATCTGGTGTAACGCCGCGCCCTTGAAGGCGACGAGAAACGGCAGGGCAAACACCGCGGCCCAGAAGAACGAAACCTTGACGTAATGCCGGCGCCAGAACACCGGAGCGAGCAGGGGGAACAGTGCAATCGAAAGCAATATCCCGAGGAACGGAAGTCCGGACCAGAGGGGAAGGCGACCGCCGAGGTAGAGGCCTTCGGCTTCCCTATCCACAAGCTTCTCGGGACCTGAGTAGGCGTGTGCAAGAACTATCATCAAACAGACAGAGACCGCAACTGCTGCGGCCATTACGATGGGCTTGCGAAAAATGTTCGACACTCGGAACTCCTCGGCCACGTGACGGATTCAGACGCCCCCGTCCCTGTGAGCTGCAATCTCGGGCGACGCGCAAGATTAATTCACAAAAGTGATTAATAATACCCCGGATTCTTTGGGCCATCAACAGAAACGAGAGGCAATCGAGCGCGGACGGGCGAATCGGAAAAGCCAGGCACTCACAACCGCAAAATAGGACATTCTTACTTTGCTAAGAATAGGACATTCTTATGTTGCTAGTACGGCATTGCTGGTACAGCGTGGCACAGATGGCTTGACGTCGCCACTGGTTCGGGTAAACTGTAGTAGTGGTGCCTGCGTCTTGTCTGCGAGGAGGAAAATAGATGAGGCCATCTTTAGCGAAGACCTTCTTGACGTTCGTCCCTCTTGTCATGCTAATGGTTACTGTCGGGCCGTCGTATGCTAACGGAACGACGACCGGAACCGTTCACGGACCGAAGCGCGCCGGCAAAATCGTTGGACATGCCTACGTCGGGGTTTCCAGGTGCAAGATGTGTCACATGCCCTATTTCAAGGCATGGGCCGGGACACCGCATGGCAAGGCGTTCGACGCGCTGAAGCCAGAGAAGAAGGAAGACAAGAATCCGAAGTGTCTCAAGTGCCACGGGACCGGTTCCGGCGCCGGCGGTCATGACGCAGCGAAGAACGCACCCGATCTCAGGGGTGTCCAGTGCGAGGCATGCCACGGTGCCGGCGCAGATTATGCAAAGATGGACGTCATGAAAAATCGAGCAAAGGCCAAGGCTGCCGGGCTGGTCTTTTCGATGTCCGCGGCAGTCTGCGTGAAATGTCACAACAAAGAGAGCCCCAACTTCAAGGGGTTCGACTACACGAAATATCTCGCAAAAGGCGTACACAAGGTGGAGAAGAAGGCTCCTGTGACCAAATAGCCCATGCGATATTATTCTTTCCTTGCGTCCTCGAGACTCGGACTTCTTCTGATACTTATCATAGGCTGCGTTTCTTTCCTCGGGATGTTCGTTCTTCAAAGCGCTCCTCAGGAAGAATACATTTTGAAATACGGCGAATCCTGGGGCAATTTCATCAGGGTGGTGGGGTTGGGTAATGTCTACAGTGCCTGGTGGTACCAGATACTCATCGTCCTGATCTCCATCAACCTGGTTCTCTGTTCCGTGAAACGCATTGGGCCGAGCTTCGGCCAAGCATTCTCAAAACCCAGGGCGCACGACCACGAGATTCTCCGCGACGCGCGTGCCGTCAGCGTACCCGTCGGACCGGCGACAGTTTTGAGCGGCGTCGAAACAAATCTCAGGCACAAAGGTTTCGCCGTTGACTCCCTCGACCGCGGTCCCGTCAAGCTGGTTGCAGCGCAAAAGGGAACCATATCACGCATCGGTTTTATCGTAACGCACGTCGCCGTACTCCTTGTCTTGATCGCCGGGGTAGTCAACGGCAAGTTTGCCTACAGGCACGAGAAACCTCTCGGCATCGGCGAATCTCTGGACGTGAGCAAGGTTGAGCCATCCGCACGGTTTAGCATCAGGCTGGACGATTTTGTGATAGAGAGGACCGAGGAGGGCAGGATACGGGCCTTCAAGTCCACGTTGACCGTGATCGAAAATGGGAAAGAAGTCATGACGAAGGTGATGGGCGTAAATCATCCGCTGACTTACAAGGGCGTAGGCTTCTACCAGGCCAGCTACGACGAGAGACCCGAAGGGATAAGGGAGGCGAGGATCTACCTGGTTGATGGCGGAACGTCGGCCGTCGGGATAGACGTGCCCTTCGGTGAGACCAGAGACGTACCGGGTACAGATCTTCAGATTCGAGTGACAGACTACGTTCCTTACTTTGTGAAAGATCTGGTAACGGGCGAAGTGAGCACTCGCTCGCTCGAACCGAGACTCCCTGCCGTCAAGCTGGAGGTGATGAGACTCGGCAAGATTGTGGACAGCGGGTGGCTCATCATGGAGATGGACAGCCATTCTGCGCGGGGCGAGCTTGCCCGATTTCATTTCGCCGACTACTATCCTTTGTCGTACTCGGTCATATCGGGCATAGACGTGGTCAGGAATCCGGGCACCTCCCTTATGTTCACGGGCTTCGGAATCGCCAGCATAGGTCTTTCGCTTTCTTTCTTTGTCCCGTTCAGAAGAATATGGGTGAGGATTTCTGAAGAGCGTCCCGGCCGGTCCGAGGTGAGAATCGCGGGTATCTCTAACAGGCAACCCCTCGCTTTGAAGCGCGAGATCGATGGCCTCTATGAAATCGTTGGCTCCGCGAGGAGCTAGAGACGCTGGAATCGTGCGCGGCTGAATCGCGTTGGAAGGAGAAACAAGTGCCGGCAAGCGACGTGCCTTTTTTCTGGGTGGCCCTCTTCGCCTACCTGATCGCGACGCTGCTTTACACGCTGGACATTGCCGTGCGTGGGAAATGGTACGGCAGAGCTGGTTTCGTTGTTCTGACCGTAGGTTTTCTCTTTCACACGGTTGCGCTGGTTGTTCGCACGCTTACTACGGGCCATCCTCCGTTCACCGGCATGTACGAGTACGCCTCGTGCCTTGCGTGGGCGACCGTGTTCTTCTATCTTGTGCTTCAACTGCGCCACAAAGCCGAGAGTCTGGGAGTTTTCGTCTCGCCGGTTGCGTTCGCCGTGATTGTTGTGGCCTCGCTATTCCCGAAGGAAGTGGAGCGCCAGTTGCTTCCTGCCCTTCAGAGCTATTGGCTGCAGATTCACGTTACGCTCGCGGTGCTTGGTGAGGGAGCCTTCGCAGTGGCGTTTGCGAGCAGTGTCATGTACTTGCTGAAGCTGAGGGGCACAAACAGACTTCCGTCGCTCGAAGTGCTTGACGACCTCACGTACAGAGCCATAGCAATAGGTTATCCTCTGTTCACGCTCGGCGCTCTGTTCGCAGGCGCCATCTGGGCCTGGAAAGCGTGGGGTCGGCCGTGGGGTTGGGATCCGAAGGAAGTCGGATCCCTCGTGGTGTGGCTCATCTATTCGGCTTATCTGCATGCACGAATCACGGCAGGATGGAGGGGCAAACGAGCAGCCCTGTTGTCGATTCTAGGTTTTGCCGCCGCCGTTTTCGCCTTCATCAGCAACCTTTTTGTCGGCGGATTGCATACCTACGGTTGACATCGAAGACCCGTAGCGAGGGGAATGACATGGCAAGGGCGCCTTTCTTCGTCGCGTTTCTGCTTGCTGTGACCTGTCTCGGTGGCGCATTTGTTTCCGGCGCCGCGGCGCAGAGTAACGAAGATTGCCTGGCGTGCCATTCAAGACAGGACACGACCCCACCCGTGGATCTCTCGCTGCTCAGGAGCTCGGTTCACGGTAGTATCGAATGCGTTTCGTGCCACTCCGAGGCTTCCACGCTTCCTCACCCCGAGAGAATGAGCCCCGTGAATTGCGGGGGCTGCCACGCCGACGCCGTCAAGACTTACGACCAGAGCTATCACGGTCTTGCGGCCAGGTATGGCTCCACGAAAGTGGCCAACTGTGCTTCTTGCCACGGGTACCACGACATCATGCTTGCCGATGATCCCGCCTCGTCCGTCAACAGAGCAAACATCTCCGCGACCTGTGGCAAGTGCCATCCCGGCGCCGGGCCGCGATTGGCCGGCGGATACGTTCATTCCGACCCCGTCAGAAGCAAGAACACCGTGGTGCGCTACGTCATTGTCTTTTACCTGGTTCTCATTTGTCTGGTAATAGGCGGCATGTTTGCGCATAACCTGATTGATTTCGCGAAGAAGTTCGCCGACCATTTCAGGATCACGAAGAGTCGTGCAAGCGAGCTCAGATTCGTGCTTTCAGAACGCTTGCAGCTCGTAGCGCTGGCGGTCGTGTTCTTTGTGCTCGCCTATTCCGGTTTCGCGCGGAGATTTCCAGACGCCTGGTGGTCTTCGCCGTTCAGACTTTTTGACAATCCCTCAGGCACACGCGGCATGATTCACAGAATTGCCGCGGCAGTGTTCATTGCTCTCTGCGTATATCACGTCTGGTTCGTTTCTCTGACTCGCAGAGGCAGAAAGCAACTGAGCGAACTCAAACCCGGGTTCAGAGACTTCAGAGATCTCTATTCGGTCGCGAGATACAACACGGGCGCTTCTGCGGCGCCTCCTCAGTTTGGCCGGTACAGCTACATCGAAAAGAGCGAGTACTGGGCGCTGGTCTGGGGTTCGACGATCATGATAATCACGGGGCTGGCTCTGGTTTTTGTGAACTTCACTTTGAAATATTTTCCTCTTTGGGTGGCCGAGCTTGTGACCTCAATCCACTTCTACGAGGCAGTCCTTGCAACGCTGGCCATGCTTGTCTGGCATTTCTACTGGACGATCTTTGACCCGCACGTATATCCGATGAACTGGTCTTGGATAACCGGGCGAACCACTGAGAAACGCTCGGAGGAACGGACGTCCGGGAGCTCCGGGAAAAAACCCGAAGCCAAACAACTCAGACCGGGAAAACTCGAAAAGTCCGAACCCGAGAAGCCCACGCCCGAAAAACCTGCGGAAAGTGCTGAATCCGGACAGGTCATGGACGGGGAAGGTGTCGATGATTCGAAGTCGGGCGGGCCCTCCCACGGACCCACCGGACCCGCGCGGCGCGCTGAAGGATCGGAATGATGCTGCTGCGCAGGTTCGCCCTTCTTCTCATCGGGTTCACTGCCACTGCCGGTCAGATTCTCCTTCTACGTGAATTCATAGGCACTTTCAACGGGAACGAGCTGGTCATAGGTATCTACCTCTCCGTTTGGCTCATCGCTACTGCGGTGGGGAGTGGGCCGGTGGCGAGGTTGTATATCGGAGGAAGCAGGGCTTCGAGCGCCAGAAGCGGGGCGGACGGCGCTCCGGTCGCGCGCTTCGCCGCCGTACAATTTCTGTCCGGCGTCTGTCTTCTCTGCGCCATCGTCGGGCTGCAGGTGCTGCCGAGCCGGCTCAGACCCGCTCCGGGCGAAGTTGCGAGCCTGGTCACGGCTTTTGCCGCGGCGTCGGTCTTTCTCTTCCCGGTCTGTCTGCTTCAGGGTCTTCTTTTTCCTCTGGGGACCAGACTTCTCGGCTCCGTACAATCCAGCCGAGAGGGGCCCGGTGACTCGGTCTCTCGAGTCTATTTCCTCGAATCGGTGGGGGCCGGCATCGGAGGCCTTCTGTTCGGCCTCGTTCTGATCCGGCTCATGAGCGTTTTCCAGAATATCGCCATCCTTTCGGCCCTCAACCTGTTCACGGCCTGTTTCCTCCTGAACGAGTCGGGCCGGCGCAGGTTGAGCCAGATTCTCTATCTTCTGGCGGCAGTCGTCGTGATTGTCTGCGTGTTCGATCCGATCACGCATTGGGCGGCGTCAAGAAGATGGAAGGGCTTCACGGTAATGGCGCTGCGTCAATCACACTACGGCAATCTGGCGATCGTCTCACGGGATTCGCAGTTTTCCATTTACGAGGACGGGTACCTCGTTTTCACGACTGACGACGTTCAGTCGGCGGAAGAGGCGGCCCACATCCCGCTGCTCGAGCATCCCGCACCGGCGCACGTGCTCTTGATCGGTGGAGGAGTGGGCGGCGTGGTGCGGGAGATGTTCAAACACAGAACGCTGACACGACTCGATTACGTCGAGCTGGATCCTCAACTCATCACTCTGAGTAAGGACGTGTTGCCTCGACGTTACGTATCCTATCTGGAGGATTCGCGTGTGAGAGTGGAGCACACGGACGGGAGGAGATTCCTGCAGAAAACTTCAGAGCGCTACGACGTGGTGGCCATGCATATTCCGTCTCCCTACACCGCGCAGCTCAACAGATTCTACACGAAGGAATTCTTTGCGCTCGTACGACGTCATCTGAATCCCGGGGGTGTGTTTGTCTTTTCTGCTCCGCCGGTGGCGGAGTACGTCGGTCAAGAGCTTGGAGCCTTCCTCGGTTCGCTTTACAGGACCTCGGAAAGCGTTTTCGAGTCGCACATCGTCATTCCGGCGGGTCGGAGTTTTTTCGTCTGCTCTCCCGGAAAGAACTCGTATCTGACGGCGTCGCCGGAGTCACTTCTTTCTCGTCTCGCAGAACGAAACGTCGAGACGTTCTTCGTCAGAGACTATTTTCTGATGTCGACGCTTTCTCCCGAGCGGCTCGCGTACGTTGAGAAGCGCATCTCCGCGTCGAAACTCTGCCCGGTCAATACCGATCTGAGACCCACAAGTTTCTACTACGACCAGGTCCTCTGGAGCGCCGAGTACCAACGCTTCATGAAGGGAGTCCTCGAGTGGATCTTCGGAAACCGTTGGAGTCTTTGGGCAGTCACGGCCGCGGTGGCCGGGGTCCTGCCCGTTCTCGCCAGGTCGAGAAAAAAGAGCAGGCTTGTGCTGGGCGCCCTCGCGATTTCGGGGTTCGCGGCGATCGTGCTCGAGCTCGAGATATTGCTTTGCTTCCAGCTACTGTACGGAAACCTGTTCGACAGAATCGCCGTCCTTCTGACCGCATACATGATCGGCCTGGCAGTCGGGGTCGTCCTGGAACGACGAGGGAATCATCCGGCGGCTGCGGGCCTCGCGGTCTTGAGGCGGCCGGCAGTCATTCAAATTGCGACTGCTGCTCTTGCTCTTTGTTTCCTGGGTTTCGTCTACCTTGTGACGGGAGCGGCCTCTGGTAGTCTCGGCGGCGAGCCGGGGTCGCACAACTTTGCCGCCGCAACAGTCGCGCGCGTTCTGGTCAACGCGTTCGAATGGTTCTTTCCCGGCCTTGCACTTGTCGCCGGAGGTCTCGGCGGAGCCATGTTTTCCTCTGCCAGCAGAGCCTTCTTTGCGTGTGACGCGGAGGATGACGTGACCGGAGTGACTGCGAGCGGAGAAAATCGCCCCGGGGGAGAATGTTTCTCAACGAGAGACGGTCACGCCGGTGGTGTCGGTATCACGTATGCATGGGACCTCGCGGGCTCATGGTTTGGTGCGGTTCTGTGCAGCGTGGTGCTCTTTCCCGTGTCCGGAGTTGCCGCCACGATTACCGCGGTCGCAGTCCTGCTCGTTGTTTCCGGTGTCAGCCTTGCGTGGGCGTCGCGCTGAGAGGGCCGGCTTCGCCTTCCGTGGGTGGCTGGCTGAGAGGACGATGTTTCGCGCCGAGACGGCGGGCGTCGGGCTGAGACGACAGGGGCTTTAGCCCCAGACTCCCGCGATTTTTGCCTTACAGTACGCGCATCTGCCTTCAGACAGTTTCCTTTCCACGATTGAATAGCCGATTCGCTTCACGACCGCCTTCTTGCAGCTGGGGCAGTAGGTGTTCTCGCCCTCGTGACCGGGCACGTTCCCGATGTAGACGTAGTGAAGACCGGCATTCATCGCAATCTTACGGGCTTTCTCGAGGGCCGAAATCGGAGTCTGCGGCAGTTTCGTCATCTTGTAGATGGGATAGAAGCGAGTGAAGTGCAGGGGCACGTCGGGGCCCAATTCCTGTGCGATCCACTTCGACGCGGACACTATTTCCGAATCGCCGTCGTTGAGCGTCGGCAGGACGAGGTAGACGATTTCGCACCAGACACCGGAACTCTTGAGAAGAACAAGCGTGTCAAGAACCGGCTTCAGTGTCGCGTCACATATTTCTGCATAGTACTTCTCCGTGAAAGCCTTCAGGTCGATCTTCACCGCGCCGAGGTGCTTCGCGGCTTCGAGCATCGGCTCCCGGTTTATGTACCCGTTGGAGATCATCACGGTCTTGATGCCGGACTTTTTGCCTTCGATCGCCGTATCCAGCATGTACTCGTACGCAACGACGCCTGGTTCGGAGTATGTGAACGCGACGGACGCACAGGAGGCTTGCCTCGCCTTCTCGACGGTCTCCTTCGGAGGAAGATGGACATTGCTTGTCTGTTCGGGTCTGGCCTGCGACATCTCCCAATTTTGGCAGAACTTGCAGTCCATGTTGCATCCGGCGGTTCCCAGAGAGAAGGCGTTTGTCCCCGGATGAAAATGGAAGAGCGGTTTCTTCTCGATGGGATCTACGTGAATCGCGCATGGCAACGCGTAGGCCAGGGAATAGTACACGCCGTTTCTGTTCTCTCTCGTGCCGCAGTAGCCCCGTTCAATGTCACCGACTCTGCATTTCCTAGGGCAGATCTCGCATTCCACTTCCATCTCGGGATGCTTTTTGTAGAACATGCATTCCCTGGCGTGGGAGGAGTTGACGGATGGCTCGCGCGAGCGTTCCTTCGAGGCCGAGGCCGGCGTCCCCGCCGATGCTGCGGTAGGTGATGCCCGTCCGCGTACGAGAGCGGGCAGCACGAGGGAACCTGCGGCCATCCCGGATAGGGCGCCGAGTCTTCTCAGAAAGCCCCGCCGGTTACAACTGCGGTCGTGCCTCTCGATCTTCATCGTCACCTACGCCAGCTCCATGTTTATTACGTCTATCCTTGAGCGATCAGAAATCCCAAGCAGATGAGCGCCGTCGGAAGCAACCGATAGATATCCGGGATAGCGTTTTTCCTCGCTCAGCGAGCGGAGGCCTGCCGACTTCCTCAGTCCGTCGATTCGCTCCGCGCCCACGGTGTCGATCGCAACGGGGTCGGTGCCGACCATGACGCCTTCAAAGTCGGACGTCCACCTGGGTTTGTAACCGGGCCCGCCGTGAAACTGAACGCCGAGAGCGTCACAGATAACAAGCCTTGTCTTTTTCTTTAAGGCCGGGTGCGCATTGACGTCGGCCACAAATGGAGTACAGCCGTCGGCGTGGTATTTGTTGGGATTGTGAATCGCTCCGTAGTTGTTCTTGAGCGCAATAGACACTCCGGCTACCGAGTGTTCTCTCAAGATGGGCACGTTTATCAGAGCCGTTGCGTCTTCAGTGACTATCCTGCTGAAGCAAGAGCCTACGGCTCCAAGAACCGTCGGAGAGGTCTCGTACCCCGCCGAAGGCGCGTCGGTTCCGTAGCAAAGCGGGCCTTCGCCGGCGAAATTCACCTGGAAACCGGCGGCGTCCAGCTCCCAACCGGCTCGGTCCCACACGATTATCTTGTCGGGGTGGACCCCACACGACGTCAACCCGTCGGCAATCGCCCTAACGAGAGCGGGCGAGGTAGACAGCTTTTTCCCTGCGATTGCGTTCACCTTGATCGCGACAACATCGTCCGGTTGGAAGAACTTCGCCCAGGCATCTTCCGGCCTTGCAGCAATGGCAAGACGCGCTAGAGAAGTGTTTATGAGAAGCTTGTAGAATGCGTGAAGGTCGTCGTCCCTGTTCGCCTTCCTTGCCACAATGACGAGGGCTCTCGAAAGCTCGCGGGAGGCCGGCGAGGCAGGTGCGGAAGTGGGGGACGGGCGAGGGTTGGATCCGGCGGAGCCTGCGACAAGACTCGACGCGCCGAGAGCCGTCGCCATCGAGAAGGACTTCCTCAGGAAGTCTCGTCTGGAGATACGGCTAACGAAATCGTCTCTGGCTCGCTTCCCCATTCGTCGTCCACCATTCCCATGTCACTGAGCCGCGCGCGGTGTCACCGTGATGGCGGGCGCACGATCTTTCTCGGACGCCGGTCGTCACGAAGATATGCGGCACTTGCCGCGCCGGGCTATTTCGTTTCTGCGAACACTACCGCGGTGAAAAGGAATACGTCGGCATCCCTTTTCCATGCGTCGGGTTCAAGACCCGCCTTTTCGGCGCAGCAGTGGTTCAGAAATTCATCCTTAGACCAGCCTGTTTCATCGGCGACCTGGGGAAGATAGCAACCGCTTCTCGCCCCCTTCACGATGTAGATTCCGTGCTTGCCCAGCTCAAGCTCCTTCACATCGGACATCTTCTTGAGAGGTGACAGCACAGATATTTCTATGTCGATCTTGCTCAACTCGGGAAGCGAGACGGGTCGAAACCTGCTGTCTTCTGTGGCCGCCGCCACGGCCATGCGCGACACCACTTCGTAAAGCGGCCTGTCCGCGACAAATCTGCCGATGCAACCCCTGAGGCTGCCCTCTCTGCGAAGCGTGACAAATGCACCGCAGGGAATCTTCAACTTCGGCTCGGTTACGCTGAATTCCGGGAGAGGTTCTCCGCCAAGAGAGGCCGCGATGGAGCTTCGCGCGATGGAGAGTAGCTTCTTCTTTTCGCCCCCCGTGAGCGAAAACTCCGTTTTCCCGGAGTTCTCGACGAAGGCTGCGGCCGCATATCCAACAACTCCGCTCTTGTCACCCGAGACGTCACCGGAGTTCGTGTACTTGAGGATGTCTGCGGAATCGGCTCCGAGGGCTTTCGAGGCTGCCATGACGATCATTATGGCCGAGCTTCCGCACATCGTGCACGCGAGGTTGCGTATACGTTTCTGGAGTATCTCTTCCTCCTTGGAAGCCACTCCCTGGAGGTCCATGCTCTCCCACGATCGGATCGTCTCACTGTCGACCCTGTTGGCGTCTTCGTAAGCCGGATAGTGTGACAGGTCGGAGCTCGCTACGAAGAGTACCTTTTTCCCTTTGACGCAATTCGCAAGAGCCTTGCCCAGCTCGTCACAGCGCGAGACCGGCAAATCGCCGGTCAGTATGGGAACGATTCTGAAGTTTCTCAAGACGGTCTGGAGGAACGGGAGTTGAACCTCGATAGAATGCTCCGCGAAGTGAGGCTCCGAGTCGTCAATGAATCCGAAGCCCGAGCTGACGAGTGCCCTTGCAGTCTCTTCGTCCACGTCAACGCTGCCGAGCGGGGTCTCGAAACTGCCGGAGGAGTACACGGCGGCCCCGTCTACGTTGATTCTGTGAGAAGGCCCTACGAGGCACACGACGTCATACGTGTTGTTCTTTACGGCCGCGTAAGAGTAGGCAGCCACCTGGCCCGAATACGCGTAACCTGCGTGTGGGCACACAATGCCTATCACTTTCCCCGACGTCTGTGCCGGTGCGACGTTGCGGAGAAACCCTTCGAGCGTCTGCCGGAGCTCGGTAGGCTGCCCCGGGTAGAAGGTTCCCGCTACGGCCGGTTTTCTCACCTTCCCCACCTCCTTTTGGGATCTGCCGGATGTTTCGGAGCTGGAGCAAGCGACGAGAACGGCCAGTCCGGCCGTGGCTAGGGCAATCGCGAAACGAAATGCGTTCCCTCTCATCGGATTACCCCCGCGTCGAACACGCTGTTAGTCCTATCGCACGTTCCATTCAAGAGTCTACCACACGCGTCAAGTCCGACACACACAAGTCAACGTCGGCTTGACCGAGCGTGCCTCCAGTTCTCATCCGGCTCCGGACTGACCTGAACGCAGTTGCCGGGGTCGCCCTAGTCACGCGTGCTTATCGTGAGACCGGGCCTTTCCAGTCGCGTGAAGTCAGTGCCGGCTTCCTTCAGCAGGGCGAGGGCATCCTCGTCCGGGTACGTCCCGCACGCCACCACTCTCTTGATCTTTGCATTAACGAGAATTTTCGCACACAAGATGCAGGGTGTGTGCGTACAGTAGATCGTCGCGCCCTGGATGGAAACTCCGTGAAGCCCGGCCTGTATGACTGCATTCTGCTCGGCGTGTATCGCACGGCAGATTTCGTGCTTCTCGCCGGAGAGAATCCCTCTCTCGTCTCTCAAGCAGCCCAGGTCGAGACAGTCTTTCGCCCCCGACGGTGCGCCGTTGTACCCCGTCGTGAGAATGTGCCTGTCTCTGACAACGACCGCTCCGACGTGGTGTCGCCTGCACGTCGAGCGCTCGGCCACGAGGAACGCGATCTTCGCGAAATATTCGTCCCAGGGGAGTCTTTTCACCTATATCTCTTTGAGTCCGAGTTCGTGTCGAGGGAACCTCTCTGCTTCGATGTTCCTGAAGAAGTAATAGTAGAGCACGCTCGAGAGCACGTACAGTATTATTGCAATAATGAATGGAAGAGTGTACGAATATCGCTCGATCAAACTCCCGCCGATTCGCACGCTCACGGCCCACGAGCCGGTCCAGGCAAGCAACAGCAGACTGTTGGTGACTGCGTGTTCCTCCTTTCTCACGGACTCCATGGCGAAATTGGTCGAGAGCGGCTGATTCATGTTCATCAGTGCCCCCCTGAGGAGGAATGACCCGACGACAACGGGAAAGTATCTTGACGCACAGAGTATCACCATGAAGGGAATGGACGCCATCTGCGTGATCACAAGGCTCCTCACCATACCTATTCTGTGCACCAGCGGCGGGCCCATCAGCGTCCCGGCCGTCATGAAGCACTGGAGCACTGCAAAGAGCACGCCTATTGTCTCTGCCGACGCTCCGAAGAGGTCTTTGAAGTACAGATTGAGGAAAGGAATGATGAGTCCCGCACCCAGGCCTACTATGAAAGTTGGAAGGCAGAACCTGCCGATGAGAGCCCAGTCGGTGTGCTTCAGATTTGCGAGAAATTCACCGTGCGACTTGAGGTCGGGCTTCTCCTCAACGATGGAGAAGAAAGGCAGCGAAGAAAACGCTATGAACAGGGCCGCGGTCAAGAGAGAGAGTCTGTACTGTTCGTAGCTGGTCGCGGCCATGACGGAGAACAGCCTGGGCAGGAAACCGCCCACCAGGCTTCCAACCAGGGCGCCTGCCGTGCTCACAGCGAAGTTCATGCTGAAAAGGTACATACGTTCCTTCTCAGTGCTGTGACGCATGAAAAAAGGGGCCGAGGCAATTCTGAAGACCGCCACTCCCAGGCCTCCCACGAACGCCGCCACGAGAATCGTCTCGCGATTTCCGGTAACTACCTGGACGGCGTAGCCCAGGGCGATCACGCCGGCGGAAAACGTCAAGACGGACTTGAACGTGAACCTGCCCATGATGAGCCCCATCGGGACCGCCAGAATGGCGGACGCCACTGCTCCTATCGAGAGTACCTTTCCGATGTAGGCCTCCGAAAAACCCAGTTCCTTGAAGTAGAGGTTGAGAAGAAGCGCGAACATGGAAGAGCCGGTCCAGAGGAGCAGACTCCCGACAAGAAAGGCCCTTGCGTTGGGTGGAAACAGGCGGAGATGTTCTACGTAGTCTTTGATACCGGAGAGAACTCTATCCAAAGGGGGACCTACGCGCCTCGAGCGACGCGTCATCAAGATGAGTTTCCATGTTTCAAACACGCACCGATTCGAGAACGGCAATGTGTCAACGTGATATCTACGGACAGAATCTGATTTTCTACGGGATGTGGCGCTTGGCAACGACGGTCGCCGTGAAACGTGTCAGAGTCTCCGTTCCCATAACGTTCCCGGGGCTATCATGCGAATTAAGTGTCATCTTTATGCCCACCTGAGCCGCCTTTCCAGTGAGAAGTTCGCCGAGCCTGTCGTCGCCGAGAGTGTTCACGTAGATAGTGTCGGCCGTGGCAGGCAGCAGGTGGATCTCCTCCTGCACGTATGGGGTTGTGCTGTAGGGATCGGTCTCGGTGTCGGCAACGAAAATCTCGAGCAGGACGTCTGCACTTCCTGTCTCATTCGCGAACTCCAGGTCCAGGTGGAGGGTCACACTCTGTACGTCCGTAATATCCGCGAGACCCTCGGTCAGGTTGATCTGCTGTGGTGGGGACTGGACTACGGCTACAGCGTTTGGCGGGATTATCGGGTTCTCGCCGTACGTCTGCGTCACCGCAGTAGAGTCCATGAAGCTCAGGAGGTCGACGTTGACAGTGAGAAGTCTGTCGCTGCAGCCGTACAAGAGCAATTGCGACAATGCGAGAAGCCCCATCATGGCGAGTAGTAACCTTTTCACTTCTTCACCCTTTGTTGAGGTTTAGCCACTTGTCTAGAGCAGTGCATGCTCTCAACAGATTTTCGAGCCGAACTCCGCGCCATGTACACGGAGACCCGCATTGAGACTGTCTTTCACAAAGACAACGAGAGAGCGAGATCGACTGCCCTGTCTCCGGTCAACACGCTGCTGCTTGTGATAAGCGCCATATCGAGTCCCACCACCCAGAGTCTGAATCCGGCTCCGGCGGAGAATTGGAGTTTTCCGTTGGCGTCAAGCCAGGTGCCGGTCCTCAGGGCCACGTTCTTCATCGCCGTTTCGCCGCCCAGATGGAAGGACGTCCTCGTTACGCCCTTTTCAATGTCAAATGCGAGTGTGTTCCCGCGCCATCGTTTTGCTGCGTTGAACACTACGAGGAGCGGCACAGTGCTCGTGTAATCGAAGTCCTCTGCCAGCGTGTATTTCTCGATGTCGTTCGTGGAATCGTCGAGAACTTGAAATTCTCTGTCCGCCTTCCAATGTATTTTCGTGACAACGTTCGTGAGGCCGAGGCCCACCTCGTAGCCGCCCCTGAAGGCCGAGGCCCCAAGGTCCAGGCCGGTGCCGTTTCCCATAATGCCAAAGCCGTCGTCGGGCAAAGACTTGATGATCATGCTCTCGAAGTCTATCCCGAGGGGTTCGTCACCGAAAAGGGTGTCTCCGGTGGTAAAGGAAACGATCGGATCGGCCTTTGCGTAGGCAAAGCCCATTATGTACTTGAACCTGCCGCCGGCAAAAACGGCGAGTTCGTCTGCGAATCTCGGGTCTTCCTTCTGGTCGCCAAGCACCGCATTGAGGCGCCTTGCATAGCCGACGCCCAGGGCGAGACCGGCCTGAGCTTCAGCATCCTCTTTCATGGAGTAACTCGTGTTGGGAAGAAAGTCGTCGCCTTCACCCAGGGCGTCCTTGAGTGACTGACTCAACGAGAAATCGCTCTTGGCAACGACGAGCGGAGAGAGGCCCGCAAAAACGCCCCTCACGTTCAAGCCCACTTCGGGCTGATCGAGTAACCCCCCGAGTTTGAACGATTCTTCGGGGACGACCCGAGCTATGTCTCCGAGGTCGATCGCCAGTCTGTCCCTCGCAATGTCTATTACTATGTCGTCCTCAATCACGTCGGGTTTCTTCAGCCGTAAGAAGACGGGAAAGTTGGTGACGAGATCGGCAATCTCAAAGGGATTGAAGTCCGCGTTGTCAGGGTCGAGCTCGGGTGGGGAAGCCAAAACCTGAATGATCCCGAGCGGGAGCGGAATGTTCCAGTGGGTCTTGCCTCGCGGCACGGCCCTGAAGGACACGTTTCTGTTCTGAGCTTCCGAGTATTCGGAAAGCACGACGCCGCCCATGCCCAGACGCCTGGCGTTAAAGGAGCCTGCACTGACAGGCGGAGGGATAAGTGTGCCGGAAATCAACAGTGATGCCGTGATAACCAAAGCCTGGGCGAGAATTCTACTTCTCACTTTCTCCTCCAAGTATCGGGCTTACTCCCAAAGAGACTTCCTCATAGGCGCCCCGAGCGATTCTCATTCACGTTTCATTGACGGTCGGGCGAAACTCGCACGAGAACCTAGCACGGTGCGGCGAAAATGGTCAAGCAGAATCGACCCACCACAAGTACTTGCGTGACCGGCGCCGTTGGTGTCACAGGCCCACGCGCAGCATAAAAGCAAAAGCGACCACCCCGTGAACCGGGGTGGTCGCTTCCTTCAAGCGAAGAGTCGCTCGGGACTAACGATAGAGGGTCTTTATCTGACCCCAGGTGCTCGTCGTAACGGCAGTCGGTCCGCCCGCTATGCAACCGTTGCCATTGGCAGCCTCCACACCCTCAGGTAGCAAGACTCGCGCCGAGCTGTTCGGAGCGGCGGGAGCAGTGACGGAGCTCTGGAGCGCGCTCGCCGTGTCGTTGTTGTAGACGGTGGCGATGACATCGATGTCCGGGCCGTCGCACGACAACCCTGTTTTGTCAACGCGCGAAGTGGTGGTCGCAGAACCCCAGGTCACGTAGTCCACGTCACAGACGTTATCCGAGATGCCGTCCCAGAAGAACAGCATTAGGAACTCGGACCCGTTCGTGAGCGTCGTGGCGCCCGCGGATATCACCGGCAAGTTATTGCCCACGTTGATCATGTCAGGAATCGTCGGGCTCGCAAAAGTGACCTCGTAGTCGGCCGTGCCCGCACCGTAAACGCTGTCAATGCCCGGGCCGTACAGGGCGACCACGATCGCGGCACCCGGAGCGATGCTGGCACCCGCCGGGAAACGCGAGCAGAAGTCGGTGTTGGTCGTGATCTGGTAGGTTCCCGAGGGATAGCTGTAGTACGAGAAAATCCCCCCCGTTGTGTACAAGGCGTCAGTAAGGTAGTACTTGGAGAGATCCACCGGCTCCGAAGTCGGATTGTAGATCTCCGCGAACTCTCTCTCCGAGCCCGCGACGGCGAACTCGCTTATGAGCAGATGGACGGCGGTCAAGGCCGGTGCAACGCCGGGAGTTGGTGCGCCGTTGGCCCATCTCGGGTTGTTCACTTCGCTGGTCTCGTCGTGTCCGCCTTTGGCCTGCTGAGCCAGAGCGGGCAGCGAAAGAGCAAGACCGAGCACGAGAACCATCATCAGAACTATGACGGACTTATGCAATTTCATTTTAAATTCCTCCGTATCTCAAAGATGCAAAACCATGATGAAAACACACACAGAGTTCTTACCGACAATGTTTCCCGGTGCCCACCTCCTTCATTGGTCTTCTCCACCTCTCTCAAAAAGAAGTTCTTTCTCACGAGATCGCATGCTGGAGCCGGCCTGAGCGACCTCCCGACTCGAGGTCGGCCCCAGCATTGCTTGTTTCAGATTACTTCAGAACCACCATCTTCATCTGGGCGACCTTGTCGGCTGCCAGGAGTTTACAGAAGTAAACGCCCGACGATACCGCGCGACCGGAATCGTTGCTGCCGTCCCAGGAAGCCTTGTGTGGGCCCGCCGCCATCGAAACTCCGTCGACCAGGGTCTTCACCAGTCTGCCCGAGATGTCGTAGACGTAAAGCCGTACTTCGGCCCTCTCAGGGATGCTGAAGGAGATGTTGGTCACGGGGTTGAACGGGTTCGGGGTGTTTTGCTCGAGAGCAAACACCTGCGGTTTCGGCTGAGTCCCGGGGTCCACGCCCGTCACATTGACGGTATCAATGTCGGCGTCTCTTCTCGGCTCGATTCTGTAGTTGTCGTAAACATAGTCAATGGGACCACAGATGTTCATCCACTTGCCGACCGTCGGGATGTAGCTGTAGTTGCCGGTGTGCCCGACCAACATCGTGTCAGGCGTCTGATCGGAAACGCGCCACTCACCGAACGCCTCGTAGCCTACAGTGTCAGCAACGAACACCGGGTTGCAGCGGACGAAGACGCCTTCGTAGCTCTCGGCGGTCGACGCACCAGTCCTTATCACGCTAGGATCGACCACGTCGGGTCCCGGTATTGTGTTACCGCTGCTCACAACACGCAAGTAGTCGACGGAAGTAATCTCGGTCTTGTAATAGTACTCGCTGACAAATCCCGCCACGATTATGCTGTCCCCTTCGGCGACAGGCGTCGGGATGCCTCCGTAGATCTGGACGCCGCTCCACGGTCCGCCGGGAGTGTTCTCGATGTAGCACTGCACGGTAAAGGCGCCGTAGTCGCCGGTCACTATGCCAGCAATCGTGGCTTCGTCGCCCGCGTACTGCGAACTGTCGTTCTCGGCCGACTTCGGAGTCTGCACGAGCGATATCGGGCAGAGGCCGCCCCTGAAGGAGGAGTTCTGAGCCGCAGGCATCACCGTGCCGCCCGCGCCCTTTATGCAGCAAGCAGTAAGGGTCTCGTACGTACCCGGGACCTGAGTGTCGGTCGTCAACGTCACGGTCATGGAATCGGCGCTCATGGTCGCCAGCGTGATGCTTGTAGCGCTACCCAGGTAGTAGTTGTTGGTGTTCTCGGCAGTCGTCTCGTCGAGCTTAGCATCGAACAGGGCGTCGATGGTAGTATTCGACGTGGCATAAGCCATGGCCAGATTCGGAGCCGGAGCCGCACCCAGGTAAACGATGTCGTCTCCGTCCCTCGGGACGATGTGGTACCTGCTGTTCTCGTAAGTGTGAAGTCCAGTTATCGAGACCAACGTGTCTCCGTTGTCAGGCGTGCCTGGCCCCGGGTTGATAAGCTTGTTGTTACGGACGTACATCGTATCGGCGCTGGTCGCGGGTGAATGAGGGTGGGCCTCAACCAGGAAGTAGCTCGTGGTCGGATAGGCCGGGTCGTGCTTCACAACGACCACGGTGTCGACCTTGACCAGAACTCCCTCCCATCTCTCGGCTCTGGAGGAATCCGAAAGAAGGAGACCGACGTCTCTGCACGAGAGCAGAACCGGGTCCGGGACCGTCGTATTCCCAACCTCTTCCCAGAGCCAGGAGTCATACGAATTGATCTCCGAAAGGGTACTGTACTCGGCATACACACCCGTCACGTTCATTATGTCGCCACGCTGAAGTCCCGTGGGGAACGTGGCGCCGGTGTAGCACAAGATACCGGAGAAGGGTCCGCCAGCCGCGTCCTGGGCCCAAAAACCGTAGGTGGCCGATGACACGTCAACGCCGGTGATTATTACGTTCATGGCCCTGACAGAGTCTCCGAGTACAATTCCATTCTGCAGAGTCTGGACGTCGCTGATCGAACAGTCCTGGGGCGGGTCCGCAGCTATGGCGATCATCCACGCTCCCAAGACAAGAAGCACCGTTGCAACAACACTAACTCTTTTCATCTTTCCTCCTTAACTGACGACGACGCAGATCCAACAATGTGAGCAGAAACAACTTTGGGCTAAGCATCACCTCCATGTGAAGTACAGAATTTTGACAGTTACACACGTTCGGCCCAAGTGTACGGGTGGGCTGTCCCCTTTGGCGGAGATCGTCTCTCGATCGAACGGCCAACTTTTTTACGGGTTTCCGTCCTGAAGCGCACGCCGAATAGCCGAATACAAGAAGGGTAGGTACGCTCCGTTGAAGGTCTCCGTCACTTTAGGGGCTTGTAATTCCCCTAACTTACTGAACCTATTATACAACAGAAGAGTGCCAATGTCAATTTCTTTCCGTTTCTGGGCGGGAATCACCGTCGTCCGTCCCCCGTAATGGTTCCCGTGAACGCCAGTATTTCCTTGATAAATCGAGAGATAGGACGCCTGAGGCCGACCGATTCGTTGTACCGACGGTCACAATCTGTGTACGGCCGGGGTCGGTTTGGCGTGTGGGGCTGGCCGATTCTTGGCGCCAGTGGTCACAACTTGTGGGCGAACCGCGTTCCCCGCCGGCACGCAGCACGGTCTTTTCCCGGAGGATTTTTCTAATCCGAACTGCAATAATAAATTAGGTCGTGGAATCCGTGCGCTGTTTGCCGGTTGGTCTGCGTGCGAGAGTCGACTGGGGTGAGTGTGGGGTCGTTACTACTTGATCCCGTGAGTCTTCTTGTATTCCAGCCAATTTTTCTTGAGCTCCAAGAAATCCTTGAAGCTCTTCCTCAAGAGAAAAGGATTTGTCCTCTTCTCCTGCCCGATGGTGGACGAAGGTGCGGCGCCGACGTCGTGGCCGGGCCAAACCTCGGTGTCGTCCGGCAGAGTCGTGAGCTTTTCGTTCAGGCTGCTATATTCCAGGCGCGCGCCTTCGCCATGATCGGTGCCTCCGACCTTGCCGACAAAGAGGGTATCGCCCGTCAACAGTCTGCCGGCTACGAGCAGGCAGACTGAATCGGGCGTGTGGCCGGGCGTGTGTAAGACCCTGGCCCTCAGAATCCCAATCTCAAGCTCGCTCCCGTCCTCGACCGAGATATCGTGTTTGGCCTTGGCGAGAGCGTGCATAACTATCTTGGCGTGAGTCTCCTTCTTGATGAGATCGTTTCCCGCGATGTGGTCGGCGTGATCGTGTGTATTCACAATGTATTTGACCGTCACGCAATGCGCCCCGATCCTCTCGAGAAGCTTTTCACATTCGAACGAGGGGTCAACAACGAGACCCACTCGTCCATCCTCATCAGCCAATAGATAGGCAAAATTTCTGTCGCCTCCAGCGGGAACTTGTTCGAATATCATCTCGCGATTTCCCTGATGAGCTCCCTCAGGAACGGCACTATTCGCTTGACGGTCTCACCCACCAGTCGAGTCACCTCGTCGTGGCTGAGTTCGCCGGTTCCTATCCCGGTGGCCAGGTTCGAGATGCAAGAGAGTCCCAGCACCTTGAGGCCCAGGGTGCGCGCCACCGCCACCTCGTGCGACGTAGACATACACGCCGCATCCCCACCTATCTTGTGCATGAATCGTGACTCGGCGGCAGTCTCGTAGCTCGGGCCCTTGGTCGTGCAGAGAGTCCCCTGATGGAGTACGATTCCCGTTCGCCTGGCGGCCTCTCTCGCCACTTCCATGTAGTTCCTGTCGTAGATGGCCCACGCTCTCCTCACAATCGGCTCACTTTTCCATCCGCATTGTCCCCTGAGGGGCGGACGGAACATCAAATCGATTTGATCCGTTACAAGCATTACTTCGCCCGGCCCGATTTTCTCCGTCAGGGAGCCACTTGCATTCGTGACTATCAATGAGTGAATGCCGAGCCCTGCAAGAACGCGCACCGGAAACACGACGTCTTCTATTGGGTGCCCCTCGTAGAGGTGCACCCTTCCCTGGAGGAAGGCCACGGTGGCGCCCCCGAGGCGCCCGAGGATAAGAAACCCGTGGTGGCCGTGCACCGACGGCACCCTGAAATGGGGGATCGTCTCGTACGGAATTGCACAGCCCAGCTCGATCTCCCGTACAAGCGGTGCAAAGCCGGAGCCAAGTATTACGCCCACAGACGGCAATAGAGAGCACTCTCTACGAATTCGTCGAACGGCGTCTGTCACCATCTGTTCTCGTTCGTCCCAGCTCTTCATCACGCACTCCAGTGCATTTGACGAGTTCCAAGGGGTCGCGACCCGAGGGCGACCCGGTAGCGACTCTCACATTGAGAGCGGCCTAAGGCTTTTCCTTCTCGTAAGGTACGCCGTCTGCGGCAGGGGGTATTGAGCGCCCTATCAGTCCCGCAAGAACAACTATGGTCGCCAAGTATGGTATCATTTGTATGAATTGAGTGGGGACATTTCGTCCTTGAAGCTGCATTTGCAGAGACTCGGCCGCGCCAAACATGAGGCAGGCGCCGGCCGCACCCAGTGGATTCCATTTTCCCACGATCATTGCCGCCAGCGCAATGTATCCTCTGCCGCTCGACATCCCATCCGTGAAGCTGTGCTGATCCATTGCAAGCCAGGCGCCGCCGAGGCCGGCCAGGACGCCACTCAGAGCGACTCCGGCGTAGCGCATACCCGACACGTTGACCCCCAGGCTCTCGGCCGCCTCCGGGTGCTCGCCGACCGAGCGCAGCCGTAAGCCAAACACCGACTTGAAGAGCAGAAACTGGGAAGCCACGATGACTACCAGGGTGGCCAGTATCAGTGGCGAGGAAAATATCGTTTCGATCACGGGAATGTCCTTCAGCAAGGGGATCTTCCACTCTGGCAGCCCGACGATTCTGTCCGAGTTGCTCGAACTTCCAAAAATGACTTTCAGAAGAAACCGCGTGGCTCCCATGGCAAGTATGTTTATCGCAAGGCCGCTCACAATCTGCTCTGCCTTGAAAGTCACGGTTACAACCGCATGTATCAGCGCGGTGGCCAACCCTCCCAGCATTGCGGCCAGGACGCCCACCCAGGGATTGCCCGTGTAATAAGTGGCGAGCACGCAGGTGAACGCACCGTTGAGTAGAATGCCCTCGAGGGCAATGTTCACGACCCCGCCGCGCTCCGAGAAGGTGCCGCCGATTGCGGCCAGCGTGTACGGCACGGATATGCGTATTGTCTGGGAGATGAATGTGAGAGCGATCATCCAATCCATAAACTATCCCAGGCTCTTCTTCTTGAGAGAAAGCACAAGCTTCCCGAAAACGTTTGTTCCAGCGATCACCACCAGGATCACGATTGCCTGAAGTATGTCCACCAATTCCTTCGGAACGATGGCGTTGACGACAAGCCCCCCATAACTGAGGGCGCCGAACAGCAAGGCCGCAAGCACCACGCCCAGCGGATGATTTCTGCCGAGAAGGGCGACCGCGATGCCCATGAAACCGATTCCCGAAGAGAAGCCCCCCTCGTAGTAATGCTTGTATCCCATCACGAAGTCCACTCCGACGAGACCCGAGAGAGCACCGCTCAGCGTCATCGCCGTTATCACGGCAGAGCCGACACTTATCCCGCCATACTCTGCCGCCGACGGATTCGAGCCCGTGGCTCTGAGCTCAAAGCCGAACTTCGTTTTCCACAAGAAGAGGTAGACGGCGACCGCGGCGCCGAGGGCGAGAAACAGGCTGAGGTTTACGGGCGAGCCCCTGAAGACCGGCCAGAACTCCTCCAATCTCGGAATCTGAGCCTGCGCGGCGATCCTCTGGGTGTGGACGGTTTCCGGAACGAAGTATACGTAGGTCACAAGATAGCCGGTGAGAGCCATGGCTATGAAATTGAGCATTATCGTGTTTATGACTTCGTGCGTGCCGAATCTAGCCTTGAGGTAGCCGGGGATGAACCCCCACAAGGCTCCCCCGAGAGCGCCGGCGAGGATGCAGAGCGGTACCAGAAGAAAGCCCGGAACGCCGGAGAAGGTGAAACCTACCCACGCTACGGCGAAGGCGCCGATGTAGAGTTGACCTTCCGCGCCTATGTTGAAAAGACCTGCCTTGAACGCGAGTGCGACGGAAAGACCCGTGAAGATGAGGGGGGTGGCCTTGAATAATACCTGGCCCAGGCCATAGAAGTTGCCGAAGGTTCCTCTCAGGAGGATGCCGTAAACAACTACCGGACTCTGACCTATTGCGGCTATGAACGCGGCTCCCGCCAGAAGAGCCGTTGCGACGGCAATAACCGGTACCGCTATTGCTCCGCTCAGCTTCTGGACCAACTGCCCGCGATCAAGTTGCCTAAGAATATCGTTCATTCAAAACCACACAATCGCGCTCGGGCACCCGCTGCAAATCCACTCACAATGCTCCGGTCATCATCATGCCAAGCTCTTTCTCGTCTGTCTGCCGGGGGTCGACCGTGCCGGCGATACGGCCGTTATAGATCACGGCGATCCTGTCGCTCAAGCTCAGGATTTCTGACAGGTCGGCGGAGACCAGCAAGATTGCGCAGCCGCTATCTCTCTGCGCGATGAGGCTTCGGTGTATGAATTCAATCGCCCCAATGTCAACGCCCCTGGTCGGCTGAGCGGCCACCAGGAGGACCGGGTTGCGCGAGAGCTCTCTTGCGACTATGAGTTTCTGCTGATTCCCGCCGGAGAGCGACCCCGCCGGAAGCTCCGGAGCCTGCGGCCTTATGTCGAAACGCCGGAGCACGGCCTGCGCGTTTCTTAGGATGGCATTGCGCTTCAACCACAGTTTTCCGGCGTACGGAAGCCCGAAGTGCGAGCCCAAGATGAGGTTTTCTCCGATCGTGAAATCGGAAATCAAGCCGCGCTTGAGGCGGTCTTCGGGAATGTGCGCAATCCGCAGTTTCAAGATTTCCTTTGGCGAGAGATTAGTGATATCCCTTTCCAGAAGTCTGATCGCCCCCGATGTGGGCCTCCTCAAGCCGGTGATCACTTCCACAAGCTCCGTCTGGCCGTTGCCCTCAACACCGGCTATGCCCAGAATTTCTCCGGAGAAAACCGACAGCGAAATTCCCTTCAGCTTCGGCACCTTCGACGCCCCCAGAGCGTGGACGTCCTCAAGATCGAGAACGACATTCTTCCTGACGGCCGGCCCTTTCTCCACTTCGAGCAGAACCTTTCTTCCCACCATGAGCGTAGCGAGTTCCTCGGTAGAAGTGTCACGCGTGTTCACGACGCCCACGACCTTACCGCGTCTCATGACCGTGACCCTGTCGGAGATATCCATCACCTCGGTCAACTTGTGGGTAATGAAAATGATCGTCTTGCCCTGCTCCTTGAGCTTTCTCATCACGGAGAAGAGCGCCTCGGCTTCCTGGGGGGTAAGTACCGCCGTGGGCTCGTCGAGTACGAGTAACTCGGCGCCCCTGAAGAGAATCTTCACTATTTCCACGCGCTGCTGGGCTCCCACGGAGAGTTTCTCCACGAGCGTGTCCGGCTCGACGGCCAGGCCGAACTTCTGAGACAGCGCGGCAATCTTCTCTCTGGCGGTCTTTGTGTCCAGCACGACTCCGGCCCTAACGGGTTCCGACCCGAGGATAACGTTTTCCGTGACGGACAGCGGCGGTATCAGCATGAAGTGTTGGTGGACCATCCCTATTCCCAGGGAAATGGCGTTGGCGGGGCTCTTGATTTCCGCGGGTTCTTCCCTGACGAATATTCTCCCGGAGTCGGCCCTGTACAATCCGTACAGAATTCGCATGAGCGTGGACTTGCCCGCGCCGTTTTCGCCCACCAGCGCGTGTATTTCTCCCACACGCACATCGAGATTCACGCAGTCATTGGCTTTCACGAGGGCGAAGCGCTTCGAGATGCCCTCCATGCGGACAAACGGGGTAGAAGGGGAAGCTGAGCGGACATCAGGTGGAAGGAACAACAATCTCTCCGGAAATTATCTTCTCCTTGAACTCTTCAACTTTGCTGCGTATATCATCACCGATTAGCTCTCGATTGTTACTGTCATAGACGTAGCTGATTCCACCCTCGGCGACTCCCAACATCTTCACGCCACCCTTGAACGTGCCGTTCTGAACGGACTTGATGGCCTCGTAAACGGCCACGTCTACGTCCTTTATCATACTCGTCAGCACGTGTCCCGGGGCTTCTGCGTACTGGTCAGAGTCAACGCCGATCGCCAGCTTGTTCATTTCTCTGGCCGCCTCGAACACACCCAACCCCGTCGAACCCGAGGCGTGGAATATGATGTCGGCACCCTTCGAGTACTGGCTCAACGCGAGCTCTTTGCCCTTGCTGGGGTTCTTGAAGGCGTTTGCGGTGACGCCGGCGTATGCCACGAAGACTTCCACGTCAGGCTTCGCGTACTTGGCGCCGGCCAGGTAGCCCGCTTCGAACTTTTTTATCAAGGGGATTTTCATGCCGCCCACGAACCCTATCTTGCCGGTCTTACTCTTCAACGCCGCAAGGGCGCCCACGAGGAAAGAGCCTTCCTCTTCCTTGAACTTGAGCGCGAGAAGGTTTGGCGGGATTGTCTGATCGGGGCTAACGGCATAGTCGACGCACGCGAACTTCTTGCCGGGGAAGTCTTTTGCAATGACGGTCACGTCGTCGGTGAAGAGAAATCCTGTTCCGAATATCAGCCCGGCATCGCCGCTCGCGAGAAGCCTCAAGGCAGACTCTCTGTCGGCTCCTTCGCCGGGCTCTATGTATTCGAATGTGACACCCAGCTCCTTCTTGGCTCTTTCCAATCCTCTGTAAGCCGAATCGTTGAAGGACTTGTCGCCCCTGCCTCCGACGTCGAACACAAGCCCGACCTTGAGGGGAGAAGCAGAGGTTTGTGCCTGTTCCTCCGATTGTCCGGGCTCTTTTTCCTTCTTGCCGCAGGAGATCGACGTCGCAACGAGCAGGACGAGGAGGGTGAAAAAGAAGGGTCCGGTGTGTTTCATCTCTTTGCACCTGTGTGTGTTTTGCCGGGGGCGTGCCGATGAAGTGTGCGTTTCTTGGCGCGAGAGCGTTTTACCGCCCGCGCGGGTGTTTTCTGGAGAGGTTCGAAGCAATTACGGCACCTCGCCTCGTAGACGTCGAAGGCACCCACCACGATTCTCTCGTCGCTGGCGACCTTCCGCTGGGTCCTGTTAGCCGGGTTGCCGCAGACCACACATATCGCCAGGGTCTTGGTTATGTACTCTGCTACGGCAAGAAGCTGTGGTATCGGCTCGAAGGGCTTGCCCCTGTAGTCCTGGTCGAGGCCGGCGACAATTACTCTCTTTCCTCTGTTTGCAAGCTCCTCGCACACTTCAACGAGCTCGGGTCCGAAGAACTGTGCCTCGTCTATTCCCACGGCGTCGGACTCGCTTGCCTTCTCGAGGATGTCTCTGCAATCTGCGATTTCCTTGGAAGGAATGCGCTGAAGGTTGTGCGAGACTATGTACTCCGTGCCGTATCTCTTGTCTATCTTGGGCTTGAATATCGCGACCTTCTGCCTCGCTATCTGGGCTCTGCGCAATCTGCGTATCAGTTCTTCGGTCTTGCCGCTGAACATGCTTCCGCATATGACCTCAATCCAGCCCACGTTTTTTGGTACGATGTTCTCAGTCATCTTGCGTCTTCCAAACAAGCAGCAAGTCTTGATGCAGTCTTGTGTGCGGCGTAAGAGGCCCGAGGCGGCCCCGCGCAGAGTGGCCTCAACGCCCCTACAGCAACGAACGAATCTTGGTCTTCAGAAGATCGATGGCGACGATGTTGTGACCTCCTTCGGTGATTATGATGTCCGCGTACCTCTTGGAAGGTTCCACAAACTGGAGATGCATCGGCCGCACACTCTTCTCATACTGGTCGATTATGGACTCGATCTTCCTGCCTCTTTCGTTCAGGTCGCGTCTCAGTCGCCTGATCAACCTCACGTCGGGGTCGGTGTCTATGAAAACTTTTATGTCCATCATCCGTCTGAGCTCGGAGTCGTCCAAGATAAGAATCCCCTCGAGCACGATCACCAGGTGCGGCCCCATCTTCTCCTTTTGTAGGCTGCGACGATGCTGAGTGAAATCATATATGGGACGCTCTATCTCGTCGCCGCGAAGTAGCCTTTCGAGGTGATCCCGTAGAAGGAGCATGTCGAAAGCGTCAGGATGGTCGAAGTTCTGCTTCGAGCGCTCTTCGTAAGGCAGATGGCTCAAATCTTTGTAGTAGGAATCCTGCTTTATGATGGTGACCTTGTCGGAGCCGAGTTCCTTGTCTATAGTGTCGGCGACGAGCGTCTTGCCTGAGCCCGATCCGCCTGCTATCCCAATCAATATGCCACGACTCATAAGACTCCTGTCTGCGTCACGAGCTGGAATCGCTCACAATGTCCACGTTGTCAACGACGCCCACGATCACCGTTCTCACGGGTCCCCTCTCCATTCCCAGTACTTGCGATGCGGCGTTGCCCTCATCGGCCACCAGCACTACGTCTCCGCTACCTGCGTCCACGCTGTCCACGGCGAGCACGGTCTTCCCCGTGGGAGCCAGGGAAGAGTCCAGGGGTCGAACAAGGAGAATCTTTCTACCGTGGAGGTCGTTATGCTTTATTGTTGCAACTATCTTGCCTACGACCTGCGCAAGGAACATCTTTGCATCCCGCTAACGTCTCTACGGAGACGGAATTGTGTGCCTGAACCAATTCGGCGATCTCGTCGACCTTGTGCTTTTTCTCCAGCAGGTTTACCACGTCCGTGTCGAGAATGTGAATGGAGGTCATCTTCCGCACTCTGTCAAACCACTCTTCGTAAGCTTCGTCCAGAATCCTCAAATAATCGAGCGTAATGGATTTCTCGCTTTCCCTCCCTCTGTTCTTGATTCTCTCGAGAAGGCTTTCGGGCTTCGCCTTCAGAAATATTATCAAATCGGGAGGTCTGATGAAATCGAGCATCGCGTCAAAGAGAGCCGTGTAGTTGGCGTAATCCCTGTCGCAAAGGTGGCCGAGACGGTTGAGCGTTCTGGCAAACACCTCCGCGTCTTCGTATATCGTCCTGTCCTGGATGAAAGAGATGCCGGCCTCCAACATTCGCTTCTGGGCTTGAAATCTCTTCGAGAGGAAAAAAATCTGGAGGTGAAAACTCCAGCGATCCATGTCGGCGTAAAAGTCGTCAAGATAAGGATTGTCAATCACAGGTTCGTAGTATGCGTGCCAGTTGGTGCGCATGCTGAGCTCTCTCGTGAGGAGCGTCTTGCCAGCGCCTATGTTGCCTGCAATCCCGAGGAAGAAGCTCTTGTTTTTCACTGTAGGTATCCTCACGTTTCTTGTATTTCAGATTCGTCAAGGACAGCCACGTACGGGAGGTTTCTGTATTTCTGGGCCAGATCAAGACCGTAGCCCACCACGAACTCGTTGGGAATTACAAATCCGACGTAATCGATCTTGATGTCTACCTCTCTCCTTTCTCGCTTGTCAAGAAGCGCACATATCTTGAGCGACTTGGGAAGCCTGGCCTGCAGCACCCTGCATATGTAAGCCAACGTGAGCCCGCTGTCGACGATGTCCTCAATGATCACCACGTTTTCGTCGCTAATGTCTCTTTCCAGATCCTTGAGGATCCTCACAACGCCCGAGCTCTTCGTGAGGTTGTTGTAGCTCGAGACGGACATGAAGTCGATTTCCGGAGAAATGGAGACTTGCCTGACGAGGTCCGAAAGAAAAATGAAGCTGCCGCGCAGAATGCCGATGAGTACGGGAGATTTTCCTTTGTAGTCACGAGATATTTCGGCGGCCAACTCCTTGACGCGCTTCTGTATCTGTTCCTCCGTGAGTAGAACCTGCATTGCCTTCCTCACAACGCGTGGCTGTGTCCTGAGTGGTTGTGGCTTGAGAAAAACATGCGTCGGAAACTGAAGCTCGCAAGGTGCCTCGAACTGAGAGCCCGCTTGACGGCTCCTGATGGCGCGTGTATAGTTCAGATTCGCGCCACGGGAGAATCTTCCGCGTCGAAGGGTTCTCTTGACCGCTCGTAAGCTCTGCGGGCAGTCTACAACGGGCACCAACTGGGTGTCAACTGCTAACTCGACGTGTCTTGGACGTGTGCATCCGCGGGCACTATCGAGCGGTCAGGTGCGTCCGAATCCGTCGGTGAATCCCTCAAGGAGGACATTCTGAGTAGCTCTCTTCTGCTCAAGGGCGGCACAATCGTGACCATGAACGCAAAGCGCGACGTGTTCGCGGGTGACGTCCTCATAAAAGACGGGATCATCGCCGCCGTCGGTGGGGCGTTGCAGGAAACCTTCGGCAGTGCGGGGAGGGTGATAGACGTCGGTGGGTGCTACGTGCTTCCGGGATTCGTACAAACCCACGTTCATCTTTGCCAGACGCTTTTCAGGGGGTTGGTCGAGTACGCAGGCCTCGGAAAATGGCTCGAGCGGGTCTGGAATCTCGAGGCCGCTCACGACCCACGTTCCATGTACTATTCCACGTTGCTCGGTTGCTGTGAGTTGCTCAAGAGTGGGACCACGTGCATTCTGGACATGGGGAGCGTCCACCACCAGGAACACGTCTTTCGTGCTTTGAGCGAATCGGGCATGAGGGCGTTCGCCGGGAAGGCGATGATGGACTGCGGTGACAGCGTTCCGGCGGGATTGAGAGAGTCGACGCGGCAGTCCCTCGAAGAAACCCTTGGCCTCATCTCGCACTGGCATGGGGCGAACGACGGGAGAATTCGCTACGCCCCAGCCCCGAGATTCATGGAGAGCTGCAGCGACGAGCTTCTGAGAACCGTCTCGGAAAAGGCGCGCGAACTCGGCCTCTTGATTCACTCACACGCCGCTGAAACCGAAGAAGAGTTGAACAACTGTAGGATCAAGCACGGAGTGAGTCCGGTAGCTTTCTTACATTCAATCGGCCTCACCGGAAGACACGTCGTGCTCGCTCACTGCGTGCACCTCGAGACCCAGGATTTCGGAATCCTGAGCGACACCGGGACCAAAGTTGCTCACTGTCCGTCCAGCAACCTCAAACTATCCTCCGGAATAGCCGACGTCGGTCGCATGCTGCGTTCCGGCGTGAAGGTGTCGCTCGGATGCGACGGCGCGCCCTGTAACAACAATCTGGACATGATCACCGAGATGCGCCTGGCGGCACTCTTGCAGCGATACCTGAACGGGGACGAATTCCAGTGGGCTCAGGCAGTCCTGGAGGCTGCCACTCTTGGTGGAGCGGGGGCGCTGGGTTTGAGCGACACGATCGGCAGCGTCGAGCCCGACAAGAAGGCCGACATTACCGTCATAGACGTCACTCGCGCTCACGCGTTCTGCGGCGCCGACTGTGATCCTAGTGCGAGAGTAGTCTTTTCTGCAAGAGGCTCGGACGTGAAATTTGTGATAGTCGAAGGTCAGGTGCTGGTCGAGAACGGCTCTCTGACGAAACTTGACGAGCAAAAGATCGTGGCGCAGAGCGCAGAGGAGTTGAAGAAGCTCGTTGTTCGCTGCAATTGATTAGGGACTCAATCAGAATCCGACGGAATCCGAATGGGCTGGAGGACCGCGTGGAAAAAGAGAAGATCACCCCGGGAAGGATAAGGGAAGTCATAAGGGAAGTCATGAGTGAGATCGCATCCGACCGAAAGCCCTCGGTGCCGAGCGGCTCCGAACGCGCGGGCTCGGGACGAAAGGACAAGGTCTCGGCGCCCGGAAGTGCGCAAGCCTCTCCCAAGACTCATTGCCGCGTTGCCATCGGCGCCGATCATGGGGGTTTCAAGCTGAAGGAGACGCTGAAGAAGTATCTAGAGGAAGAACTCGGCGTCATCGTAAAGGATCTGGGAACCATGAGCGAAGGGTCCGTGGATTACCCCGACCTTGCCGTGGCCGTCGCACGAGCCGTTGCCGCGGGAGAATGCGAGAGAGGAATCGTCATAGATACGATGGGGATAGGTTCTTCCATCGCCGCCAACAAGGTCAAGGGAATCCGAGCAGCCCTCTGCCATGATGTATCAACTGCCAGAAGCAGCCGTGGTCACAATGACGCCAACGTCCTCGCTCTCGGCTCCAAGGTGGTCAATCCGGGCCTTGCCCGCACGATGGTGAGAGCATGGCTCTCGACTTCCTTCGAAGGAGGAAGGCATGGCCTGAGAGTCCAGAAGATAATGGCCGCAGAAAAGGGATGAGTCGGCCTATTTCGGGCCGCGCCAAGAGAAAGCAGAGATTTTTTGCCGGGAAGTCTCCAAATTTTGTTGACGAAGATTGCGATACTCTGCTAGTGTCTCTGTCGTCAGTAATAGTAGACGGGGGGGGGTGGAAAGGGTTCCTCGCTCGAGAGGGTGCCTCATTGTGGCTCAGGCCATGGTTTCTCCCCACCATGTTTAGCCGTATCAAACCAGTCTTCCAGAAGAGAGGAGCTGTCTAACGTGGCCGCTTCCTTCAGGTCATCCTGTACCGCAAAATCCTCAATCGCAGTTTTTCTCGTGTTGGCAGTGCTTTTCTGGACCTCTGCTGCACTTTCTGCAGACGTGGGTCGTATCCTCGGCAAGGTAACCATAGGAGGCACAGGCAAACCACTCGCTTTCGCCAACATCGTTGTCCTAGGCACACAATATGGCGCCACGTCTAGCGGCGACGGTGAATACATAATCATCGGCATACCGCCGGGGGTGTATTCAGTTCGCGCCACATACGTGGGCTACACAACGGTCACGAGAAAAGACGTGGAGGTACGTCCGAATCAGGCCTCGAGAGTGGTTTTTGAGTTGCACGAGGGTGCGGTCGGTTCCGGCGAGGAGATCATCGTCCGTTCTGTCCGGCCCATGGTTGAGGTCGATGTGACTTCAACGTCCAGAACAATGAGCAGCGAGGAGCTCAACAATCTACCTGTTGGAGAGACGCTGAGCGACGCGCTTGCCACCCAGGCGGGCATCGTCAGCTCCAAGGACGAGTTCCACGTTCGGGGCGGCAGAACCGACGAGGTCGCCTACATAATTGACGGAGTCAACATGAAGGACGCCCTTTCCGGGAGCTCCACGGGCGAACAGTTGAACGCCCGCTCCGTGGCTGAGATGAATGTGATAACGGGAGGATTCAGCGCGAAGTACGGGCAAGCCCTTTCGGGCGTGGTCGACGTGAAAGTGAAAGAGGGGAGTTCCGCTTACCATGGCTACGCTGCTTACTCCACTGACAAGACGCCCTTTTTCAACTACTATAACTACGACTACCTGAATTTGCAGGTTGGCGGCCCCGAGCCCCTGACCTCATATTTGCTGCCCAAACTTCACGTGCGTCTGCCCGGGCAGATCACGCTTTTTCTTGATGCTTCCGGCGAAGTCTCCGACACGTATCTTCCCGACATAGGTGACCTTCGGAAGCAGACCAAGCTCACCGGATTCTCTGGATTGAGTCGGGTGTTGTTGCCCTGGTACAGGGCGTACGCGGGAGACGCCAGGCTTATTTCCAGCTACAAGGACAGTTTCTTTGGTAAGGAATATGGCTACGGTTCCTTCTTCTCGCCCAGAAGCGACAACAACTGGAGAGCGCTGGGGAAACTCGTGTGGAAGCTGAATTCCAACAACAAAATCGGGATGTCGGCCACCAAGTGGCTCAGCATAGGTGAAGGTTTCACGGAGCACGACATCGGAGAAGTGTCGCAGAACGTCAGCAGCTACCCGTGGTATTGGAGCAAGCGGCTCGATCACTACTACACGCTGACCAACGATCAAAACAGCTTTTCTGCGTTTTGGAGACAGACTCTGAGCAAATCCAGCTATCACAATCTGCAGATTTCCAGGTACTTCAGCGCCAGCCATAGGGACGTGGCCGGAAAACGCTGGAGCGAGTACGAGCAGCCCGACGACGCGGCTCTCCCGGACAGCCTCAACTCAATCTATTTCACCGACAGCGGGGACGCGTCTGATTGGAGAGACAGATACATTGAAACCTGGTCTCTCGATTGGGACGTGGTGAAGCGTTTTGAACCACATCATGAGGCGAGCGTCGGACTTGAAAGCAAGTACGAAGATGCGCAGTACATCAGCATCTCGAACCCGTGGGAGTACGACCCCGATGGATTGGGCGGGCAGCACGACATCTTTCACGTGTATCCCAACAAGGGCTCCCTGTACGCCGAAGACAAACTTGAATACGAGGGGTTCATTACGAGCCTCGGTATGAGATACGACTACTGGTTCCCGGGGGAGGCGGTCGAGAGGGCGGTGGCCGACACAACGAACAAGAACATCACGTCTTACACCAGAGCGAACTTCTATCACGATACCCAGGAGCTTTTCGGCCACCGATTCAAGGCCCACCTGAGCCCCCGTCTTGCGGTGTCGCACCCGATTACAGAGAGAGACAATCTCTTCTTCAACTACGGCCATTTCACGCAGTGGCCCACTTACTTCTACGTCTATTCCAAGATCGCTTCGGTTTCCAGTGAGACTTATCCGAGAATAGGTAATCCGAACCTCAACCCTGAGATTTCCGTTCAGTATGAACTGGGCGCCAGGCATCAATTCAGCGACGACAAGGCCGGCGACATTACGATCTTCTACAAAGACATCTACGACTATCCGACGGCCACTGCGTTCACGCTGAAGGCTGGGATAGACCCTTCGACGGGTCAGCCCCTCCTCACGACGTTTTTCATCTACAGAAACGTGGACTACGCGCGTTCCAGGGGCGTGGAGCTCACGTTCAAGAAGAGAAGGGTGCAGAATCTTTCGTACGCTCTTACGTACACGTATTCGCTCGCGACCGGTAAGAGCTCGGATCCGAACGCTGCAAAGTTGGTGCAGGAAGCCGGAGGCGACTTCAGCGAGGCCAATTTGGGCGAGGTTTACATGTGGTGGAACAGACCTCACAAGCTTACCGCCTACATGGACTACCGAGTGCCGCTCGACGGTCCCTCGGCTTCGATCCTTGGACTCAAGATACCGCCGGGTTGGGGACTATATCTATATTGGTACATCATGTCCGGTGAGGCTTACACTCCGCAGGATTCGGGAGGCCGGAATAGCGCCGAAGAGTACTCCCGCAACGGTCCTTACGAGAGCCTACTGAACATGAAGCTGACAAAGGCGTTCAAGCTGGGAAGTAGTACGTTCGAGGCAGTGCTCCAGGGATGGAACATTCTCGATAGAAAGAACACCACCCAAGTCGATCCTCAGACCGGCGAGCCATACACGGTTGGTAAGGGGTCCATGCTCACCGACAACTCGGAGTACTACAGAATTCAGTATGCCAATCCCGGTTACTGGGGAATACCCAGAAACTTTAGGATGGCGATTTCTTATGAATGGTAACGGCGTGCAGGGCGCTCGGGTGTGGGAGTCAACGCGCTTTGTAGGTGACACGGAGAGGTAATGAGAAAGTTTCTTGTGAGACGTTGCTGTCGTAAGGCATTGAAAACTACGGTTCTCTCGATAGCTGTCCTTTCGGTGGCGGTTGCTCTCCTCTGTCCGAGTCTTGCCCTCTCGCAAGCGAGTCTGGGGGGGCAGAGAGTGGGGACCGCTTCGGGAACCTTCCTCAAGCTACCTACCTCTGCGCGTGGGACGGCTATGGGTGGGGCGTACGTAGCTTTGACGGACGACGCCGCATCTGCCGGATGGAACCCTGCGGGGCTGGCTTCGATCACGCAGAAAGGCTTCTCGGTCTCGTACGTCCAGTGGTTTGCAGGCATTGACTACACGTTCGCCACGTATGCCCAACCGTGGCCCTGGTTCAGCGGTTCAGCGGGCGTCTTCTTCGGCTCTCTCAGCACAATGATGGATGAAACCTCCGAAGACATGCCGTACGGAACCGGGCGAAGATTCGCCTTCAACGACTGGGTCGCCGGAGTTTCCCTTGCGAGAAGGCTGACGGACAAGCTCCTCGTGGGTGCAAACATCAAGTACTTCAGGGAAGAGCTGGGAACGGACGTGGGCGGTCCCGTGACCAACACGTGGCTGCTTGACGTGGGGACTAAGTACTACGTGGGACTCAGCACCGTGCGGATGGCCATGCTGCTCAGGGATTTCGGCCCCGAGCTCAAGCCGTCGGGCACGTTCACCGGCACGTTTGACGGCGCCACGGTCACACAGGACTATGAAGGCTTCACGACTCCGACTACGTTCAAGTTCGGAGTGGCCTTCGACCCGGTGCAACGAGATCCTCACAAGGTCACGGCCACGCTCGAGATGAACCACTACGCCGACAACGCGGAAACCATCAGGGCGGGTCTTGAGTATACTGTGGCCGACATCGCGGCCCTGAGAGGTGGCTACGATCTTAACTCGAACGTTATGGGGCTTTCGCTCGGTGCCGGGCTCAAGGTCAAGTTCGCCGGCGTGGGTGGCACCCTGGACTACTCCTACTCGAAAACCGAATACTTGGGAAACGTGAACATCTTCAGCATGAATCTGTCTTTCTAAGAGGAGTCAAGCGAGAGTGGGACGAAACAAAAGAAATCTGGCCCGTGGAGATCTAGGCCTTGTTCTTGTTCTCCTTGCGGTTCTGCCTTCTCTTCTATTCTTGGGATGCGGTCAAAAGATCGGCAAGCCCGTGGAGACCCCCGGTGGAGGCGTGTCTATTCCCGACCAGTACGCACTGGCGTACGAGTGGAAGAATTTTCCCGGCACGACGGACATCGTCGTGACCACGGGTGGATTCGTATACGTTGCACAGGAAAGCACGACCGTGGCCGGATACAAGACGTTCTCGCCTCAGAGGCATCCCCTTATCAGCGATCTGACGGGGCTTTTGAGGCCGGTCTACCTTGCCGAAGGCGTCAACGAGGAGATATATGTCGCGGACGTGGGGGACACGTCCGTGAAGAGATTCTCGCGTTCGGGCGGCGCTCCGATTCAAGTCGTGAGGGACACCGCTTGGACACAGATCGGCGGCATCGCCGTTGACAATCAGGGCTTCCTGTACGTCGCAGATAGACAGAGAGAGCTCATATGGAAGTACAGACCTTCGGGAGAAAGAGATTCCTCTCTGGTACATCCTATATTGGGCACCCCGGGTCTCCTGACCGAGGGAGGCGAGGGGCTAGGCTACGTGCGCCGTCCCGGAGGCATGTGTTTTGACGGGCTTTATCTCCAGGTGACCGACACCGGCAAGAATAGGATTCAAAAATTGATCACGGACGAATTCGCCTTGAACGTGCTTGTCGTGCTTGGACCTTCACCCTCGGATCCGTTCAGCTCGCCTCTTGATTCTGATGCCGACGCCGACGGGAACGTCTACGTCGCCGATACCGGAAAGAACCGGGTGCTCCAATACGACAACTCCGGTACTCTTAAGAGGACTGTCACGTGGGACTCGACCGTCGTGATTGGTCCGCCCCCGGCGGTGGCCGCCAGGGACAAATGGGTCTACGTGGCTGACCCCGAGCATAGCAGAATACTTATCTATGAATTGAGGTAGTAGAGAACATGGACCGCTGGAAGTTCAAGCTCATTTCGACCGCGAATCTGACTACCGTTTGCAGGAAATCCGTGCTTACGTCGAGCGTTGTTCTTCTTGCTTTGAGCGTCGCCTTCCTGCTGCACGCGGATTGCGCGCTTGCAACCGATGCGCATGACGCTCCCTCCTGGCTTGAGCAGGGCGTGTATCCCACCACGGATCTTTCCGATTCTGTGAGATACGACATCCGCGTCCACGACGCGAGCAGGATAGGAATGACCGTGACGAACTACGGTTTTCTGGGAAACAATTTCATCAACAGAAGCGCCTCGCTTGAATATCCTCTTGGTTCGACGGTTGATCATCTCATCAGAGCGGGTCTGTGGGTAGGATCGATAGACTCCCAGGGAGACACGCTGGTGACCACGGGCACCGTTGACGGCTATTGGAATACCGCCAGCGCGGGCGGGGTCGAGTTTGCTCCCGCGACCCTGGGGATCGAGCAAGTTTCCGCCTTGTCCAACAGCAAGTACTATAGCACCGGGGCGTATTCGGAGCAGGACTTCATAGCTTTCTACAGTGACTCCTTTACCGCAACCAGCAAGCCGACGAACCACGTGACGCAAGGTCTTCTTGTGAAGCAAAGAAGCATGGTGTGGAGCTATGAGTTTGCCGACGCTTTTGTGCTCATTAACTTCACGGCGAAAAACATAGGCGAGAGCACGCTGCTTGACATGTACCTCGGGATGTACGGGGAGCTCGCCACGGGGAAAAAGAGCCAATACCAGACCTGGCCGCCTAGCGGATGGTTTAACAAGAAAGACATAACCTACTACGACACTCTGAGGATGGTTTCCGAGCATCATTACACGTTCGACAGTGGGAGGGCCACTTCTTGGGGGGCCATAAAACTCCTCGGCGTGAAAGTGAATGGCGATACGCTGGATCTTTCGACAAAGACAACTTCATTCAACTGGTGGGGTTGGGACCCGGGTGCGACGGATAAGGACGAGGATGTGGAGCGCTATCTACTCATGAGCAACGGTCAGATTACCTCGACCGCCGGTTCCGAAGCTCCTGCTTATGACGCAGTTGAGCTGCTCTCGATCGGACCAGTTGCGGCCTTGGGGATCGGAGACTCCCTCGAGGTGGCGTTCGCCTTTATTGGAGGAGACGATGAGGGGAACCTGATCGCGAATGCGAATTGGGCACAAAAGGCGTACGACTTTAACTTTGTCTTGCCCACGCCTCCTCCCTCACCGCTTCTCAAAGTAATCCCCGGCAAGGGCAAACTCACGCTTCACTGGGACGACTCTCCGGAGACAGCTCTTGATCCAGTGACCGGGGATCAAGATTTCGAGGGATACAGAGTCTATCTGAGTTCAGACAACGAAGATTTCGACACGATAAGACAGGTGGACATCGTCGATACCGCGGGATTCAATACCGGCCTCGAGCAATTGGCGGACCCCACCGAGATTGATGGTACGACCTACAAATACAAGCTGGTCCTCGACGGTCTCAAGGACGGTTTCAGGTACTGGGCCGCCGTCACTTCCTACGATACGGGCACGCCCGACGTGCCCAGCCTTGAAAGCGGGAAGCCGCAGAACAAAATCCTTGCCATTCCCGGCCCGGAGGAAGCAGAGGCCAGAGCGAGCAAGGCGCTTGTCTTTCCTAACCCCTACAGGGTGCGCGCAACGTGGGACGGCGAGTTCTTGCGAGACAGATACCTTTGGTTCACCAACCTTCCCAGGAAGGCCGTCATAAGAATCTACTCGCTTGCGGGCGACCTCATTGACGAAATAACCTTCGACGGTGACACCTACAAGGCCGAGGGCGCCAGGGGCGTTTACAACCCCGGCTCTGACCCGGAAGGCAGAGGTGCCCCGCTTCTATCCGGCTCCATGTATGCGTGGGACGTTATCTCAAAGAGAGATCAAGCCGTGGCCACGGGGCTTTACATCTTCGTTATCGAAGATAAGACTTCAGGCCCGACGCACGGCAAGACGGAGACAGGGAAGTTCCTCATTATAAAGTGAGAGCAGGAAGCTGAAAGGCTCCACGGAACAGGAATGAGATTATGTTGACACGGTCGCCGCAACACAAAGTGACGCAAAAGAGAATGCTGCTGGTTCTGGTGGCGGCAAGCATGCTTGCCCTGGCTCTCGTCTCAGGGTGCGAGAAAGATCTCGGGAAAATGCATGCCAATCGCCTGCCCGAGACGGGCCTCTTTCTTGAAGGTCCTCTTGACACCGTCCAATATGCAGTGAAGCTTTTCTGGTGGGGTCGGGACAGCGACGGAAACGTCATAGGATTCTATTACCGGTGGACGTGTACGGATCCTGCGTCCTTGCCCGACACCAACTGGGTGTTTACCACCGCGAACAGCGGGGAATTCATTCTCCCGGTTCCCAGTGGCTATGCCGTGCAGACCTTCTGGGTGAAGGCCGTTGACAACGCCGGGGAAGAGGATCCGACGCCCGCAACGCTGGATTTTCCGCTACGGAACGAAATGCCTTCGGTTACGTTCAACCTCGGTTCGCTGCCCGATACGACTCTGCCTGCGGCGACGTTCGCGTGGACGGGAACCGATCCTGATGGGGACAATACCATCGCTTACTACGTGTTGTGGCTGACCGGAAAAGAAGACTCTCCGGTCATCGTCGCGGGTTCGGACACGACTCTTGGACCCGACTACATCGACAGCTACGGCAACAAAACTCTGAACGTGAGAGCAGTCGACGAGGCACAGGGCGCAAGCCCGACGATTTCGCACACGTGGAATGTGATAGCACCGGTTGGAGACGTTCTTCTTGTGGACGATGTGCCCTCGACCGTCGCGGGTGCGCCGGCTACCGACGCATTTTACCGCAGCCTGCTCGATTCTCTTGAGGGTAGCGGTCAATACACGGTTTTCGACCTGGGAAATGCAAGCAGGGTCAAATCGGCACGAGAAGTGAGTTACGTTCTGCCGCTATTCAAGGAAGTTACGTGGTACGGTGACACTCGTAGTTCCGCTTCGAGTGCACTGACGATGGGAGAGACCGGCATCTCTGAGTTTCTTGATGGGGGCGGCAAGATATACCTGGAAGGAGTTGCCCTTCTTGGAACCGGAGGCAGCCTGTCTTATTCGTTCGCGGCCCAATATCTCGGCATAGACAGTCTGCGCACAAGATACATCTCTCAGAGCATCCCTAAGTCCACCAACTTCGACTTTACCAATGGGTGGGTAATACGGGGCAACAGCTCGTTGGGGTTGGACTCGCTGAAAGTAGTGGGAATTTACTCCGGATGCGAGATCATGCATCCCAGCGCCCAGGCAGAGCCGTTATACTATTTGCCGTCCGGCACGGTCACCGGACAAACTGGGGACTGCTACGTCGGGACGCTGTTGCGTGGGGGAGGCTTCAGCTCGGTATGCCTTACCTTCCCCGTTAGAAGGTGCAGCGGATTTGGCAACGCGCGGCAGGAAGTGGCGAAGCTGCTGACCCTGCTGGGCGTGGGCCAATAGCCGATAAGATTCGGCCCGGGTCGACAACGCAATTGCGAAGCCTACCCGGGCCTTTGTCTGTCGCGTTCCTCCAGACTAACGTCCTCTCTATCGCCTCTTGCTTTTCTTCTTCGTGTCGCCTTTCTTGAATCTGCTGGGAGTCATACCGACGTATCTTCTGAAGGCGTTGTAGAATGTTGACTGGCATCCGAAGCCGAGCTTGGGATACAGCTCTCTTACGAGAGACGGGGCGCCGCCCTTCAGCATTGTCTTCGCCTTCTCGACCTTGGCCCTGTTCACATACTCCCAGATCTTCACGCCCGTCTCGCGCGAGAACGTGCGTGAGAGATGTTCTCGACTCACCCCGAGTGCATTGCTTATGTCACTCGACGTCTCGATCGACAGCAGGTTCTTCTCTATGTAACCTGCCGCCTTTTTGACAACGGGTGAGAGCTGAGACGAGAATCGGACTCCTGGCACTACGCTTCTTGCCGTGTTCATGAATTTCTGCCGCTTCTTCATGTTGAAACGTCCTCCATGTTTGGGGTAAAAGACCTACGTAACACCACGGCTAAACTAACAACCCAAAACCTCTTTGTCGAATTCAAGAACGATCCAGTGACGGAACACATCCGATCCGTAAGTCCTGTGGCGTTAGTTTTGAGAGAGCAGCGCGCCTAACTGCTCCAACCACAGACTACATTATTCCAGTTCTATGTCAAACAAAAAGATACAAAAATGATGTAGCTTAGTGATATTTTTGGTCGCAATCAGGTGATTTCTCCCTATGTGACCCCTTTTCCTTGGCGTTTTCTGGCTGAGACTTTTCTTGCCATAGCCTTTGGCGTAGGCTAAATTAGTACAGGTTCGGAAGGAACCTCGCGCCGGATAGGCGGGCCGTCCCGAGAGGATTTGGAACAATGGAACGATCGGCCGGAGGGTTTAATGTCCCTGGTGAGATTGCCTGACGATGTCGTGATTACCGGAAACAGCAAGATCTTTCTTCTTGTGCTCGATGGAGTTGGCGGCATTCAGCACCCGCGCTTCAAGAAGACCGAACTTCAAGCCGCCCGCAAACCCAATCTTGACGCGCTCGCCTCTGAGTCTGTGTGTGGAGTGCTTGACGCCGTCATGCCCGGCATTACGCCCGGGAGCGGTCCGTCACACATGGCGCTGTTCGGCTACGATCCGCTCGAGCACAACATAGGCAGGGGAATCCTCTCCGCGTTGGGAGTGGATTTTCACCTCACAGGGAGAGACCTTGCCGCCAGGGCCAATTTCGCCACGGTCGACGAGAAGGGCAACGTCGTGGACAGAAGAGCCGGCAGGATATCGTCCGAAGTAAACGGCAGGCTCTGCGAGAAACTAGCCCGCTCCGTCAAGCTTCCGCACGACGTGAAGCTCTTCATCCAGACGGAGAGCGAGCACCGAGCCGTGGTCGTATTCAGAGGGGAGGGTCTCACCGGAGACGTATCGGACACCGACCCGCAGAGGTTGGGAGTCCCTGCCCTGGAGCCGGCGGCGCTCAGCCCCGAGGCGTCGAGAAGCTCTGAGATCGTGCGCTCCTTCCTAAAACAGGCGAGTGAAATCCTCGAGAGTGAGCATCCGGCCAACGCGATACTCCTCAGAGGGTTTGCGACGAAGAAGCCGTTCAAGTCTTTTCGCGATCGGTTCAAGATCGAGGCCGCCGCCGTGGCGAAATATCCGATGTACAGAGGCCTGGCGCGGCTCATAGGAATGGAGGTGCTCCCCGCGTGCGACGACATGGATGCCGAAATAGGTCTTGTCGAGCGGGAATTCCAGAAGTTCGACTTCTTTTACATTCACGTCAAGAAGACGGACAGCTACGGAGAAGACGGTAATTTCGAAGACAAGGTGAAGACCATAGAGCTGGTTGACTCAAAGATACCCTCGCTTCTTGCTCTTTCCCCCGACGTAGTCGTCGTGACTGCGGATCACTCAACTCCTTCTGCCATGAAAGCGCACAGCTGGCATCCGGTGCCAGTGCTTCTCTGGGCAAAGACGTGCAGGGTGGATGACGTTGTTCATTTTGACGAGATAAGCTGCGCGAAGGGTGGAATCGGCAGGATGCGGATGGTTCATTTGATGAGCCTCATACTTGCACACGCGGGAAGGCTCACCAAGTACGGAGCGTGAAAGGAGAGCTTACTTTGCCAGACGAAAAGAGTATCGAAGCGGCAATCGAGCGATGGCGCCGGGCGGCGGAGGACAATCCCTTCGATCCGCGCGCTCACTACGGCCTGGGAGTGGCGTACGGGCAGAGACGCATGTACCTTGAGGCCATAGCGGAACTCAGAACGGCCTCGGAACTTGCCCCCGACGATTGCGACATCAGGTTGGGGCTGGGTCTCATGTACAGCCAGGCAGGCTTTCCGGAGGAGGCAATAGAGCAATTGAACGTCGCAGTCTCTCTGGTGCCTGGCGACGCCGATGTTCACGCAAGTCTCGGTCACATCTTCATCCAGGCCGGCCGTTTTGACGAAGCCATCGCGGAATTGAAGCAGGCGGCCGCGGCGAGACCGGACGATCGAGAGATCTACTACACGCTGGGAGATGCTTACTGTTACAAGGGAATGTACGACGAGGCGGCGGCCGAATATCGAAAGGCGATGCGGGAATTGCAGCTTGAGTCCTTCAGGCAGCAAACCGGCACCCAGAAACAAAGCAGAGAAAAAGTGAAAGCCAGGTTGGAAAAACCATCCAAGGAGGATGAGGAAAGGAGGAACGATTAATGGGCAACAGGAGACCGCTCATTGCGCTCCTGGTATTCTTTGGAGTGCTCATTGCAGCCGCAGTGTTGTTTGTTGCTATGCTCGTTGGAAAGACACCGGAGGTCAAAGAAGGCAGTTTCCTGGTTGTGTCGCTCGGAGGGACTCTGCCCGAGGAGGCCACCAGTCTTTTTGACATGCCGCTTCTGGAAAAGCAACAGATCACACTGAAAGACGTGCTTGAATGCTTGGACAAAGCGAAAATCGACAAGAGAATCAGGGGCGTGGTCGTGAAGATCTCGCCCTTCTATTTCGGGTGGAGCAAGACCGAGGAGATAAGAGACAAACTGGTTTGGTTCAAGGAAAAGACTCACAAGCCTGTTGTTTGTTACCTCATCTCCGGAGGCGACAAGGAATACTACCTCGCATCGGCGTGCGACAAAGTGTACATGCCGGAAGCCAGCGATCTGTTCGTAGACGGCCTCGTGTCCGAAGTGACGTTCCTCAGGGGGACTCTCGATAAACTGGGCATCACGCCCGACATGGAGCACATCGGAATTTACAAGAGTGCCTCTGACATGCTGACTCAGAAGACCTTCACCGAAGCCCACAGAGAAGTCGCAAACGCAATGCTCGACGACTACTTCAACAGGCTCGTTGATGCGATCGCGAAGGCGAGGGGCTTCAAGCCGGAAGAAGTGCGCAAGCTGATAGACGAAGGTTCGTTCACCGCTCCGGAAGCGCTTCGCGCGGGTTTGGTTGACAGTCTCATCTACGAAGACGAGCTGCACACGCTTCTCGGCGTCAAGAAAGAGGCCGAGTTCACGACGGTTTCCCTCGAGGACTACGTGCGCGTGAGGCCGGCTTCGCTCAAGATCGCGCGGGGCCCCAAGATCGCCGTCATATACGCCGTCGGTACGATAACGGAAGGGAAGAGCTCGTACAGTCCTCTCTGGGGAAAAACGCTGGGTTCCGACACGATGGTGGAAGCCTTGAGAGATGCGAGGAAAAACAAGGACATCAAGGCGATCGTCCTTCGCATAGATAGCCCGGGTGGGTCGGGTCTCGCTTCGGACATCGTGTGGAGAGAAGTCAAACTGGCGGAGAGAGAGAAACCCTTCGTGGCCTCGATGTCCGACGTGGCGGCTTCGGGCGGCTACTACATCGCCATGGCCGCAGACACGATTGTTGCCGAACCAGGGACCGTCACGGGTTCGATCGGGCTGGTGAGCGGCAAGTTCGGGACGAAAGGACTATACGACAAGCTTGGGATGAACAGGGAAATAGTGACCCGCGGCGCGAACGCCGCGATGTTCTCCGACACGCGGAGCTTCACTCCCGCGGAACGGAGAAAACTCCTGGAGCAGATGTGGGAATGGTACATCGCGTTCGTGCGCAAGGTTGCAGAGGGCAGGGGCATGACGGAGAAAGAAGTGGACGGCGTTGCGCGAGGTAGGGTCTGGACGGGGGCGCAGGCAGTCGACGTAGGCCTTGTGGACGTGATCGGCGGGCTCGACCGCGCAGTGGAGATAGCGAAGGTGCAAGCGGGTATACCCAAAGATTCTCCCGTGACGCTCGCCATCTATCCCAAGAGAAGAGTGTCCGTCCTTCAAAGAATATTCAGGAGATTCTCGTCCGAGGCTTTGCTCAGGACGGCCGTGGAAGGGACCCTTGGGGGAGTTGTGGGGGGCACTCTGGACGGGGCTGTGGCGGGGGCCACGACCGGGCTTCCGTCCGACTTGAGAAGCGTGCTCGAGCCGCTGCTCGCACAGAGGCTCATTCGCCCGGGAAAGCCCTACTACCTGATGCCGTATCGCGTGGAGATAAAATAGGAGGTAAGCGATGCGAGCCTCAAATACGTTCCGCGTTTTGACAAACGCGACCGTCGTTTTGGTTCTGCTCGTCTCATGTGTCATGGTGCTTGCGGTCACTGCAACTACGTCCGCAAGGGCGGCGTCTCCCGCGATGGCGCCTGCCACGACGGGGTCTGCTGCGATGGCGTCCGGCGGCGCGGTGAATGTTTCGAAACAGGCGAATTCTAACGCGGCCGCCTCCAAGGAAAGGGTGAAGATGATGCTAAAGAAGATCCATTGGCTCGGTCACGATTGCTTCCGAATAGACACCGAGAACGTCATCTATCTTGATCCCCTCGAGCTCAAACAGGGAGCAGCATCCGCAGACATCATTCTCGTCACGCATGACCATTTCGACCACTGCTCGCCCGCGGACGTTGCAAAGATTCAGAAGAAGGGCACAGTGATAGTGACGACCGCCGATTGCGCAAAGAAGCTCTCGGGAGAGACGAAGATTGTGAAGCCCGGCGACAAGATCACTGTCAAAGGTGTGACAATCGAGGCGGTTCCTGCGTACAACATTGACAAGAAATTCCATACCAAGGACAAGGGCTGGGTAGGCTACATCATCACGGTTGGCGGAACACGCATTTACCATGCCGGCGACACCGATCTCATCCCCGAGATGAAGACCTTCAAGGCCGACATCGCATTTCTTCCGGTTTCCGGCATCTACGTAATGACGGCAGAGGAGGCCGCCAAGGCAGCCGACGCCATCAAGCCTCAAATGGCGATTCCGATGCACTACGGGGTCATCAAGGACCTGGGGACCGACAAGGACGCCGCGACCTTCAAAGAGAAGTGCAGCGTGCCGGTGGAGATACTCAAGCTGGAGAAATAGGACGTCGTTTCCGGCGGTTACGGATTTACGTCACTGGCGACGACGAAGTGTACCCTGGTTTCACTCGAGGTTTGTGACATGTGGTCCGGTCGTCGGGGGGCTATTTCACACAGGCAAGACGAGAGGCCGAGTTTCGGTCATGGGCCTGGCCATGGGTTTGGCCGCGCTCCTGGCCGCACACATCTGCTTGCCCGCACAGTACTGCTCTTGACGATCTTTGTCCTGTCTTCTGCTTTTCTCCTTTCAACAGCATTGCCTGCCTTTACCGCCACGTGGAGTCCTGAGATGCAGGTGAACGTGGAGGACACCTCCGACGATTTGAACCCCATGGTGGTTGTTGACAGTGTAGGGACGGCTTGGGTGTTTTGGATGGGTATTGACGCTAGTCAGGGTGATTTTGAGATTATGTACTCACGTTGGACGGGGGAAGGTTGGACACCCGAGGAGAGGGTGCACCCGGACAACGTGCAGAAGGATGCGTGGTTGGGGGGAGCGTCCATGGGGCGGGACGGTATTCCGTGGGTGGTGTGGGAGCGGTATCGAGGTGGGACGTCGCCTTACTGTGACGTGTTGACGACGCACTGGGCAGGTGCAGGATGGTGTGAGCCTGAGACGCTGTATGCGGAAGGCGGGGAAGGACAGAGCTATGAGATGGCGTGTTTGGACACTAGTCTGGTTTGGGGAGTGATAAGTGCGTATGTCAAGAGAGGAACCGCGTATGATTGTGATCTTTTCTTCCGCAGTCGTGCGGATGGGGTATGGTCATCGTTGGAACACATAGACAATCCGGTGATTGAGGATTGGGATCCTGACATAGCGGTCTCTGGCTCGGGTGTGCCTTGGGTTGTGTGGATGGAGAGAGACGGAGGCCATACGCTTCACTGCATCTATCGGGGCGACACAAGTTGGTCGGAGTCCCTTCTTTCCATTAAGGGCCGTGGTCCTTCGATATGTTTCAGTGGCAGTGAGGGACCTTGGATAGTGTACTTTGACAGCACTTCTGATATTTGCGGTGCCTTTTGGGATGGTGAGGATTGGAGTTTCAGTGGTCCTATTCCTTTGCCGTATGCGACTTCGGGTGAGTGGGACTACAAGCCCATGATGAGCGGCACTGTGGACGGTGGGCCTGTAGTAGTGTGGCCGAGGGCGGATCATAACAACGTGTATCGGGGGGACGTGTACGTGAGCCGGTGGGCGGGTTGTTGGTGGAAGGGAGAGGAGTTGGTGACCGAGCCTGACAGCGAGCTTGTGGCAGTAGATGGGTGGCCAGATGTTGGCGTAGGTACGGGAGGTCGGGTGTGGGTGGTGTGGGAGCGGCAAGTTAGTTCCGGTGGTTGGGACTATGACATCTGGGCTCGGTATTCGGATGATTTTCTGTCCGAGCCGTGGGTCAAGGGTTTCAGCGCTCGTGTAGAGGGAGAGCGGGTGGTGGTTGAGTGGAGCTGTCGGGGACAGGTGAGGTTCAAGGTGTACCGTGCAGAGTTGGGACGGAGGTATCGATACTGGTTGGATGTGGAGTCGCCTTTTGGGGAGTTGTGCGAGGAAGTGGGACCGGTGTTGGTGAAGCCGTGTGAGGGAGGAGTGAGAGTAGGCTTTATTGGAGTGAGGCCCAACCCGTCAGGAGTGGGTTTCATGTTGGGTTATTACGCGGGGGCCAGGAGAGAGGCGGAGTTTGAGGTTATGGATATATCCGGGAGGTTAGTGAGGCGTATAGAGTGTCCAGGGGGAGAGGGAGAGGTATTGTGGGACGGTAGGGATGAGAAGGGTAAGGAGGTGAGACCCGGGGTCTACTTTGCTCGTTTCTTGGCAGGAGGGCGTGCCAGAGGTGG